>JADLDX010000620.1 GCA_020846515.1 Pirellulaceae bacterium | reverse complement strand
TTGGTCGACCGCGGGCTGGTGCGCCACATAGGCATCAGCAATTTTGGCTGTGGGTTGATTCGCGATCTTTTGTCGCAGGCGCGCATCCGGCCAGCCGTATTGCAGGTCGAGTCTCATCCGCATTTGGTTCAAGACAAACTGTGGCGTTATTGTCAACAGGAGAACATTGCGTACACTGCTTTTTCGCCCTTGGGCGCGGGCTCATACATTCCACTGGGTATGGCCAGCGTTGAGCAATCGGTGCTGGGCGAGCCACGGATCGGCGCGATCGCGAAACATTTTGGCAAGACGCCCGCTCAAGTGGTACTGCGTTGGGGCGTGCAACGTGGCACGTCGGTCATTCCCAAAACGAATCGTCCCGAGCGTCTGCGAGAGAACATCGACATATTCGATTTTGAATTGACCGCCGAGCACATGAAACAAATTTCCAGCCTGGATCGCCATCAGCGGTTTAACGATCCCGGAGTGTTTTGCGAGCAGGCTTTTCACACGTTTTTCCCAATCTATGAATAGTTGATCCATCGAGTTTCGTGGCAGAGCACCTGCATGTGGACTCTCATGTGGACTTTGAAGTGTAGCCTTATTCCCCATCGGACGTGTCGAAGTGCTTAGTACCGCAGAGGCTGCAACAGACGCCAATCCCGTCGTCAACATTGCGGCATACAAATTCGTGGAGCTTAGCGATCTGCAGCCTAAACGCGATCGCCTCAAACAAACGTGCAAGCAGTTGGGATTGCGCGGGACGATTTTACTCAGCCCGGAAGGTATCAATCTGTTTTTGGCTGGCAGTCGTAGCGGGATCGATCAATTCCTGGCGGTCATACGAACGCTAGAGGGTCTGACCGAGTTGGAAGTGAAAGAGAGCTATTCGCGCGAGCTGCCGTTCAATCGCATGTTGGTCAAGATCAAACGCGAGATCATTGCGTTTGGTGTGGAAGGCATCGCCCCGGCGGAGCGCACCAGCGCGAAGCTCTCAGCCAAGCAGTTGAAAGCGTGGCTGGATGCCGGTCAACCTGTGCGACTGCTGGATACTCGCAATGACTACGAAGTCGATCTGGGCACATTCCGGGGCGCAGAGCGTCTAAACATCCAGCACTTCCGCGAATTTCCAGAAGCATCGCGGCAGCTACCCGACCAGGCCAAGCGTGAGCCGCTGGTCATGTTTTGCACGGGCGGTATTCGATGCGAGAAAGCTGGACCCATGTTGGAGAAACTGGGTTTTGAGCAGGTTTACCAGCTCGATGGCGGAATTTTAAAGTACTTCGAAGAATGCGGTGGAGCTCATTACGATGGCGGCTGCTTTGTGTTTGATTCGCGAGTGGTACTCGGTCCGGATCTGAAGCCCACGGGTGCGATCCAGTGCTATGGCTGCCAGTCGGTACTCACGCACGAAGATATTCAATCACCTCAGTTCAGCTTCGGAAAGTCTTGCCCGCACTGCTTTCGAACCGAATCGCAGGCCCAAGAAGACCAGCGATTGGCCCGCGAAACAGCCTTACGGCGATTAGCCCGTAGCCAACCTGGATGCCAGCCGTATGAAAATCGTCGGCGGATGTTCGTCGCGGCCCAGTGGGCCGGGCTAACCGCCCTGGATTTCTTGTGCGCCTATCATCCACCCACCCCGCGTGAGCAATGGCTGGCCTGGCTGGCAGAAGAGTCGATCACCTCTGGCAATCAACGCTTGGACCCAGAAAGCATCGTGCGCGAGGGGCAGCAGTTGGATCAAGTCCAAGCTGATTACACCGAGCCGGCCGTGTCGAGCGATATTGGATTGGTATATGAGGACGAATGGCTGGTTGTGATCAATAAGCCGGCTCCGTTGCCCGTGCATGCGAGCGGTCGTTTTCATCGCAACACGCTCGAGTACATGTTGGCCCAGGTGTATCGTCCTGAGAAGTTGCGGTTGGCGCATCGCCTGGATGCGGCGACGACAGGCCTGGTGGTCTTGGCTCGAAAGTACGCCTCGGCTCGAGTGCTGCAGCCGCAGTTTGCCAGTGGAGGGATTGCGAAACGTTACCTACTGCGCGTGCACGGTGTCCCCGCAGCCGACCAATTCAGTTGTATGGCGGCCATCGCGGAAGAGCCCAGCGAGCGGGGAGGACGGCAGATTAGCCCCTCAGGCGCGCCGGCCCGAACAGATTTTTGCGTGCTCAAGCGGTTCGGAGATGGCTCATCTCTTTTGTCAGCGGAACCCTTGAGCGGTCGAACACATCAGATCCGCCTGCATGCTCGGCATCTCGATCTACCCATTGTCGGAGATGCTTTGTATGGTCGGCCTGGTCCTAGTCTTGACTTAGTCTGTGTGGAGCCAGAGGTGATGTGCCTGCATGCATGGGAAATCGCCTTTGAACATCCGATCACTGGTCAGGCGTTGAAGTTTGTCGCACCCGAGCCAAGCTGGTGCGACCGCGAATCGTAGTGGAAAGTTCTCGCTAAGGATCGCGAGCGGACACCCTGTCAGACTCGGCAGGCGCGTAGGCACTGAGCAACATGTGATTTGCAACGCGTGATTTGCAAAATACGACTCGCGAAACATGGCTTGCGAAACATGGGAAAGATGCGGGGAGTCTTCGGGTCAAGCCTAGTGCCCGCGTTTGCCGGCGGTGATGGCCCCGGCGG
>JADLDX010000619.1 GCA_020846515.1 Pirellulaceae bacterium | reverse complement strand
TGGCGGGGTTGGACGCTTTGGCTTCCATGGTCGGGTACCGGCAGGCTGTGCCGGAGACGGCCAGGCAAACGCTGTCGCGATACGAGCCACACCCATAGGCTGAGAAACCCACCCACGAAAAAGAGCAACATCAGGCCTCGGCGCCAATCAACGCTGCTCTGTACTCCAGCGCCAGGGGCTGGCGCATAAAGCGACGTACCAATCGCCAGCAACACCATCCAGATCGCGAGCGCAAACCAAATCACGCGCAACATGCGTCTGCGTTTCGGATCAACATTACGCACGTAGACACATCCGATTGGGCATGAAGGCACTAGGCCTTGTAAGTGAAGAACTGTGTGAAGTATCAAGCTGGACCGGCAATGGTTGCATCACTTGCCCGCTCGGATACCGGCAGGTATCTGTCCGCCCGAGTATCGCCAGTTCTTTATGAAGGCGATCAAGTCGGCCATCGATTGAGGATCAATTTGCGATTCCAGTCCCTCAGGCATCATCGATACGCCAGTGGGTTTCAACTGTTCGATGTCGGCTCGAGCGATCACGTGACGTTGATCGTTCTGTGAACGAATCACCAGTTTATCGGAGGTTTCTTCAGCGATCAGGCCATCAATGGTGCGACCGTCGGACGTTAATACCACGAAGCGAAAGTAGTTGTTGTCGATGGCACGGTTGGGATCCAAAACGCTGGTCAGTATCTTATCTGGCGTTTGCACGCGCGAGTCGGAGATATCCGGTCCCACTTGAACGCCGACGTCACCAATGCGGTGACAGGCCGCGCATTGTTTGACAAACACTTGTTTGCCGCGCGTCATATCGCCCGCGAGCTCCAAACAACTTTGGTAACTCTTGAGCACTGCGGCGCGATCGGAGTTCAAAATAGAATCAAGCTGCTGCTGGAACCCAGCTTTCACGTCGCCTTGCGATCGATCGACGAAGCGTTTCAATTCGACCGCTCCCAACTGTTTGGCCGTGAGGGCTCCAGCCTTCATGCTTGTCAGCAGTGCGGCTTGTCGCTGCGGACGGGCGAGCAGTTGTTCCAGGATCGTGGGACGCAGGGCTGGTCCCGCGCTGCCGATTTGCGACAGTAAATACGCCTCGGCTTCGGGGGAACCCTGTTCGCACCAGGCCTTAATGGCCGCTGTGCGTAAGGTACCGTCCTCGGTCTGCGTAGCCAATTCAGTCAGCAAAGTCTTGTCGCCTTTGCGTTGCGAGAGTCCCAGCAGTTCGACAGCGGCCAGACGCACGGCTGGAGCCGTTTCGGTCAACCTCGCGATCTCACGGATTTTCCGCCACAGCGGCCGATCGATAGCCTGCAACGCATCAGTCGGTTCTGCGTCAGCCGGTTTGCCCTTGATCGCCTGACGGTGCTCTGCCACCAAGGTGCGCGCATACTGCCCCATCGCCGATAACGCGGCCAACTGAGATACCGGGCTAGCGTTTTCAGCGGTGGTCAGTAGATAACGCACGCGTGCCACTAGATCGATCATCGCTGCGGGCTCGTGCTTGTGGATATGCACCACCAATTGTCGTGCGGCAGCTGTCAGCCATTTGTCGCGCAGCGCATCACGGCCCACTTGAGCTGTCGGCTCTGTGCTTTTGATTTGTCCCAGCCCGTCTAACCAACTGAGCAAAAATGGAGCTGTGTGTTTGCGCGCCGTACCTGCGCCGGCTACCAAGAGCTGCGCATCGTCCGCATACATCGCGGCTAATCTTCCCAGTCCTTCCGCGGCACTGATCGCTTCTGCTTCGGGCAACGCGTCGATCGTGCGGGCAGCACAGATGGTGGCTTCCAATCGCAACCACGAATCCGCGGTCGCCATGGCTAGTTCGAGCGCCGTGCGAGTTGACGTGGCTGCCGTCGGATCCGATCCCTCTGCGGACACCGGTAATCGTGACAACATGCGCAAGGCTGTGATTTGCACCAGGCGATGTGTATCTGTTAACTGAGCTTTCAAATGACTGCGCGCGTCCGGATCAAACAGACTGATCAATTGCCAGGCGATCACCTGGGTTTCAGGCGAACGATCACCCCCGACTGCTACTAACTTGAGTAGCTCCGGAACCGTATCTACGGCATCGCGTTCGATCAGCAAGCGCGCTGCGGTTCGACGCAGCCAAATATCGTCGCTGGTCAGTAGTGCGACCAACTCGCTGGAATCTCGCTCGGACAATGGTCGCGCACTGAGTCCTTCCATGATCTTGGCCGGCCAGAGTTTGTCATTTTGAGCGGCCCAGTAAATGCGACCAGCTTGCTCCCCGAAGCGCTCATCAGGGCGATTCTTCAGCTCATCAGGCACCCATGCCGGATGCTCAATGACAGCGCGATGCATATCGATCACCAACACGCCACCGGCAGGAGCCATAACAACATTTACTGGGCGAAACCAGGGATCGCGACTGGCCAGCCATTCACTCGGTGGCTCAGTCGCCTGGTGCGTTTGATCGACGGACCACAATGATCCAGCATGCGTGACTGATTGACTGTGAACCAAACTGCCGGTGGGTTCGCAGGCGTAGACGCGACCAAGCGTATCGCGATGCACGCGCTTGATCATTTCGTCGGGCATGCTACTGGTTGCAGGCATATGTTGAAAATGAACTCCGCATGCCGCCGTAAATTGACCAGCATGCAAGTTCGAAGTTGTCCAGGCTTCCACCAGTGGAAACACTCGGGAAGCTTCACCGGCAGGCAATGCATCATGGACTGCGGGCACAATTCCAGCCAGTGGATTGTCCGTCAGCATGGCTTGTTCAAAAACTACTTGAACACATGGGTTGCGGTTGGGGCAAAACATGCGTGAGCCAGTAATGTCTGTTGTCAAACCAAACTGTGCTGGACCAGTAATTGCCTCAGCGCGGCCCGTGCGTGGGTCCAATCGCACATCGCGTGTCCCCAATTCGAACGATTCGGCGGCAGCCTGGCCGCGCAGCGCCTCGCCCACCTGGATCTTACCACCGCGCAAGCCACTGGCGATGTACCAACGGCCGTCCATTTCCAAACGCGGATGATTGGCTCGCAATTGTTCGTTTTGTTGGGCAAAGCCTTCTAGCCAGACTTCCCTTTTATCGACTTGACCGTCTTGATCCGTATCGCGCATCCACTCAAGCTTACCGCCCAGAGTGACCACGGCTCCGTCTTTCCAAAGTCCCAGGCCCGTGGGCATGTCCAATTTATCCGCGAAGACGGTGGCCTTTTCGTACCGGCCATCGCGATCGTTATCTGAGAGGATGCGAATTCGGCCACGCGGCTCCGTCTGATTGGGCGGAGGGAACGGATAATCGATCATTTCAACTACCCACAACCGGCCGCGATCATCAAAGGCTGCGTCAATTGGACTGACCACCTGCGGCTCCGTGGCGATCAACTGAATATGAAATCCAGGGTCGATCTTCAGCATGCCGGCCGACTCAGCGGGGCTTAACGGTTGATCGCGTACGCCAAGTTGCTTGCTGGCCTTGGCCTTTTGATCGCTGCCTTTGGCAGCATCTTGGACGCCATCACTGTCGTCGGCGTCATTGCTGGCAACAGCCTCAGACGATCGGTCGTTCGTGAAGTGCGACTCAGCTGTGGGAAGCCAACTGGCGACCACAGCAACACTCAATACGCAGAAGGAACAGACCAGGTAGACTTTACGCATAAACCTGTTGCACATCTTGGCACCTCGGAATTCCGATAACCCACAATAGCCCAGCCCGCCTGCCTCCAATTCTAACCTAAGTTGGACCGGATGTGTCGAATATCCTCAATTCAAGCACGGGTTGCAAGCACGAATCCATCGCGTAGGCCCCAATACAGCGGCCGGAATTCTACACCGCAAGAGGAAAGGAGAATCGCAGAGAAGCGACCATGGTTATATCCAGCGATAACTCTGCGTTTCTCTATTCTCTCGCGGTGTATAAACATCGAGCAGGTATCGAAGAGCACGCCCGCCTTGGAGATGGTGTCTCAGAAAACGCCACTAGCGCCACAGGTAACTCGCGCGTCGCATCAGGCGTCGTCCAAGCCGGAATTCTACACCGCAAGAGGAAAGAGAATCGCAGAGATGGACCATGGTTATTATCCAGCCCTAACTCTGCGTCTCTCTATTCTCTCGCGGTGTATAAACATCGAGCAGGTATCGAAGAGCACACCCGCCTTGGAGATGGTCTCT
>JADLDX010000618.1 GCA_020846515.1 Pirellulaceae bacterium | reverse complement strand
GTCTGGCGACGGTGGCTACGAAGAAAATCAACCAATTACTTTATGCATAAAGTAGTTGCGAAACGATCGAGGTTCTCTCGTACTCTTACCTGCGCCCTAAAATTGAGAGTATTGGCAGGTAGTGACGGAGCTGCTGGCTAGAACATCTACTGATTGCGCGTGAGATCGGACAGCTATTGCTTTACAGAGTCTATTTTGGACCACGGATTTCACAGATGGCACGGATGAAAAACGATCATCCGTGAAATCAGTGCTATCCGTGGTTTAATTCTGGACCGCTGGTTGCCATCACTGTCAAGCAGAGAGTTTCGACGCCAGCCCGGTCCACCGTCTGGCGACGGTGGCTACGAAGAGAGGGAGCTACAGGTTAAACAGCCCGATGCACACTGGGTAAGAACTCGGCGACCACGTGCTGTTTCAGAATCCCAGCTTTAAAACCACGTGTCAGCAATTCGTTGACCGCGGCTCGCCCGCGATCGCCAAAGTCGAGCGTCCAATCGTTGACATACATACCGACAAACTCGTCGGCCTTCTCACGTGCCAGTCCGCGACCGTATCCCAGAGCGTAATCCAAGGCTGCAGTGCGATGCTCCAGCCCAAAGCGAATGCTCTCGTACAGCAAACGATTGATGTCCGTCATGACGGGCAAGCCCAGATCTTTACGAACTCCGTTAGCCCCCAGCGGCAATGGCAAACCGGTCTCTCGCTTCCACCATTTCCCCATGTCCTCAATCAAGTGCAGGCCTTGCTCTTGGTAAGTCAGTTGGCCTTCATGGATCACTAGTCCAGCATCGATGGGCTGACCATTGAAGGACCCGGCTTCGACGATATCCAACATTTCATTGAAGGGCACGACGACATGCTTGCACGGACCACCCAACCATAACTGCATCGACAGGAATGCGGTGGTCAAGGTACCCGGCACCGCAATCGTCGCCGTCTGCAGTGATTCGCGAGACAGTTTTTGCCTCGCGACCACCATCGGACCATAGTCATCGCCAAAGCTGGCTCCGCAGGAGCAAAGCATGTAGCGGTCAGCCAAATATGCATACGCATGCAGACTGAGTGCCGTCAGCTCGAGTTCACCGGAGAAAGCGCGGCGGTTGAGCGTCTCGATGTCGACCAATTCGTGCGTAAATTGATAGCGGCCCGTGTCCAAACAATCTCGGCTGAGCGCATAAAACATGAACGCATCGTCGGCGTCAGGGCTATGTCCTACTCGAACGGGAATGGTCTCGGCAGCGGTCGTAGTCATGATGAACCTGCAAGTACTGGCTGAGTAAATTGTGCGTACGCAAGGGTAACCGTAAGTCGAACCGGTAGACAACCCGGACGCCGTGCACGATTATGGTACCGTACCCATTACCCAAGTCGGATACTACCGATATTCAGGCGGGTAATGAGCATGGTAATGAATAAGACCACGAATATCGCACCCCCTGTGAGTGTCCAAGCCCAACTTTCCATGAGTATTTCGGCACGTTTGGGAGCCGCAAGCAATTATGTCCGCCAAGCGCATTCTGTTTCTAGTCGGCGACTTTGTAGAGGACTACGAAGTCATGGTGCCCTATCAAATGTTGTTCATGGTGGGCCACCACTGTGACGCTGTCTGCCCAGAAAAAAAGGCAGGCGACACGATTGCCACCGCCATTCACGACTTCGAAGGCCATCAAACATATAGTGAAAAGCCTGGCCACCGCTTTCGAATCACGGCGGATTTCGCGTCGATTGATCCGGCCAGCTATGACGCGCTGGTGATTCCTGGCGGCCGTGCTCCGGAGTATTTGCGACTGGACGAACGCGTGTTAGACATCGTGCGTCACTTTCATTCGGCCGGCAAACCGATAGCGGCCATCTGCCATGGGCCACAAATACTGGCCGCAGCCGGCGTCCTAACATCCAAGGCTTGCAGCGCTTACCCCGCCGTTGCGCCGGAGGTAAGGCTGGCCGGTGGCACTTACATGGCACCCAGCAGCGGTTTCGACTCCGCGCACACCGACGGGATGCTGGTCACCGCCCCCGCCTGGCCCGCCCACCCGGCTTGGATGCGCCAGTTCCTCCAAGTGCTCGGCTCGAAGATCGAAGCCTAGGTAGCCACCGTCGCGTAGCCACCGTCGCCAGACGGTGGACTCCTATGGAAGCGAAATCCACCGCTTGGCAGCGGTGGCTACCTAAATTCGCTGACCCTTGGGTTAACCTCAGCCTGCGCCGCCCATAGGCTTTCGTTCGATCAGCAGCATTGGCTGTTATGCACGTCGACAGAACCGCAAAAGCGCAGATAATAAGCTGCACCTACAAATTCAATTTCCCATGCGAGAAGTCCGTTTATGGCCAAGAAAACTATTGCCGACGTCGATCCCAATGGCAAAGTCGTCCTCATGCGAGTGGACTTCAATGTTCCGCAAGATGATAGTGGCGCTATCACCGACGATCGCCGTATTCGAATGGCTCTGCCGTCCATCGAATCGGTGATCCAGCGCGGCGGCAAGCTGATACTTATGAGCCACCTAGGACGCCCCAAGGGCAAGGGACCTGAGCCCAAGTACACGTTGAAACCAGCCGCCGAAAGACTGAGCCAACTCCTCAATAAACCGGTCGCCTTTGCGGCCGACACCGTTGGCCCAGATGCCCATGCCAAGGTCGCTGCCCTCCAACCAGGCGGCGTCGTGGTTCTGGAGAACGTACGATTCAACGCTGGCGAACAAGAACCCGAAGCGACCTATGCCAACGCGCTGGCGGCCATGGCGGACATCTACTGCAATGATGCGTTTGGCACCTGCCATCGCAGCGATGCTTCGATGGTCGCTGTTCCCAAAGCCATGGGCAACAAGCCGAAGGTATCAGGCTTCTTAGTCGCCAAAGAAATTCAATATCTGAGCGATACCATCAGCCAACCCAAACGCCCGTTTGTGGCCATCTTAGGCGGTGCCAAGGTCAGCGACAAAATCAATGTGATCAACAACCTACTGGGCATCTGCGACCAGGTCTTAATCGGTGGCGCGATGGCCGACACGTTCTCCTTGGCCCAAGGTGGCAAGGTCGGTGGCAGCCGAGTTGAACTGGACAAAGTCGAACTGGCCAAGGAACTCCTGGCCAAGGGTGGCAGCAAACTGGTACTACCTCTGGACACTCATTGCGGCGACGCTTTCTCTTCTGACTGCAACAAACAAGTCGTCAAGGCAGGTCAGATTCCAGACGGCTGGGAAGGCTATGACATCGGTCCAGAGACCGCCAAGAAATATGCGCAATTGCTCAAAGGCGCCGCCACCGTCGTCTGGAACGGTCCGATGGGCGTGTTCGAAAAGCCTCCGTTTGACGAGGGAACCAAAATCGTGGCCCAAGCGATTGCCGAAAGCGACGCGATCAGCATCATCGGCGGCGGCGATAGCGCCGCGGCCATCGAACAACTGGGCTTCGCCGATCAGGTAACTCACGTCAGCACCGGCGGTGGCGCCAGCCTATCGATGCTGGAAGGCGAAAAATTCGAAGCCGTGGAATTACTGGATAACGCTTAGTCTCGGCCAACTCGGGCGCCCCGTGACTTTGACACTACGCTTAACTACGATTGATTTTTTAAAGCAGGACAAGTGATGCAACCCTCGACCGATGACCTGGCCGTACGCAAACAAGCTATTCGCGAAGCAGCACATGCCAATCGACGTGCCCAAGCCGACAAGGACGCGGTCAGCGCGCGCATCACCGATACCTTTATGAATCTGCCCGAGTACCATTCGGCTAAGACCATCATGTTTTATATCGATGTCCGCGACGAAGTCCGCACGCGCCATGCATTACCCGCTGCCATCGCCAGCGGCAAACGCATCGTGATTCCATTTTGCGTCGATGGTGAACTGGAACTGTTTCATCTCGAATCGATGGATGAACTGAGCACCGGTATGTACAAGATCTTGGAACCGCGCGAAGAGTTGCGAGAAGTCGCCGCCAAACGATTGAAACCCGAGGATCTCGATTTAATCATGGTCCCTGGCGTCGCCTTCGACAAACAGGGTGGCCGAACCGGTCACGGCAAGGGGTACTATGACAAACTACTGCAACACGCGCGACGCGATTGCCCCTTGACCGCGTTATCGTTTGAATGCCAG
>JADLDX010000617.1 GCA_020846515.1 Pirellulaceae bacterium | reverse complement strand
TACTGCAGCCTGTTTTTTCGGGGAGGGTGCCTGCGCCGCACAGAAGAGTTAGCACCGAAGTGCTTCAGACTTTGGTTAGAACCGGAGGCTCCCTCCCCGACTGAGCTGACGCCAGGCGACCCTCCCGCTGCTACGCAGCGGGAGGGTTAGTTCGCTATTTCCTGACTTTTCCGGCGCGATCGCTGGGGCTGCCTTGCAGGGACTCGGCTGTCTCGCTGATCAAGAAGACTTCGACGCGGGCGTTACGAAGCAGATCACCGTCTTGAGGTTCCAGTGAGAGTGGTTCAAAAGGTCCGGGCAGGCTCATGCGCATGCGCGTCTCTTCGATGCCTAGTCGAGCCAGTTCCTTTTTGACGCGCATGCAGCGTCGATAGGAGAGCAAATAGAGTTGATCATCGGCGATCTCTTCGCTGCCGGTTTGCTGCGCGATGTGCCCACGGATATCAATTTTGTGGGGTAACCCAACCAGGCTGGGGATCAGGGCTTCAAGTGCTTGTTCTGCTTCGGCCGACAGCTCGTCGGACCCTTCTTCGAAGTAGATGATCGAACCGGCTGTGGTGCGTTCGGGCGCACGGACGGTTACCAACTTAGGAGTCTTACGTTCGGGCGCTTCTGGATCATCATGCGGCATCGCGCGCGGGTTACTGCCCAGATGTTTTTTCTTGGGATCGGTATCGCCCGAGCGTTTGTCGGTGACCGATGGGTCGCGTGACCGATTGGTGTTCAGACGTGAGCGCGCGAAGGGATCGTTAAAGTAGTCTTCGATCGCCTGCTTCGTTTCGGGTTTTTGGCTGGTCAGCCACATCACCATGAAGAACGCCATCATGGCGGTTACGAAGTCGGCGTACGCCACTTTCCATGCACCACCGCCACCTGCCATTTGTTCGTCCTCACCAGTTCCTTGGTATTTGTTGCTTCATTGCTTAGCCGCGACATGTGCGGCTGGGCCCGACCCGGCAAACCAGCTTGCCGGTTGATCTAACATCAGCATCAATCAGTGTAGGAATCGACTTCCTTGAGCATGGTCTCAAGCTCTTCAGACGAAGGCCGCACATCTTGGGGTAAACCGCGCCGAGCGGCTTCGATGGCAATCTTGGGTGGCATGTTATTCATAAAGCAGGTCACCGAAGAGGCGATAGCGCGCATAAAAGCTGATTCTGCATGGCCGGCGAAGTCCATTTTGACCACCAGTGGTGCAATAAAGCCGTACGACGCCAGAATCCCCAAGAACGTACCAACCAGAGCGGCACCTACGGAGTGTCCAATCTCTTCCACCGGACCGCCGATGTGTCCCATCGTCACCACAATACCCAACACAGCGGCCACGATGCCGAAACCTGGCAATCCGTCGGCAGTTTTGGACAGCACGTCTACCGGTGCATGATGCTCTGCCTCCATCGCGTGGATCTCGGCGTCCAGTAGCATCTCGAGCTGCGCGCCGTCGACGCTGCCGTCCAGCATGGGGCCTAAAGCTCCAGCGATAAACGCGGTGGCATGGTGATTGCCATGAATCTTGGGATAGCGTTTGAAGATGGCGCTCTCATGTGGATCGGCCACGTGCGGCTCGAGGGCCAGCAGTCCATCGCGCCTGGCTTTGCGAAATAGTTGATACATCAACTTAAAAAGTTCATCGTAGGTTGAACGGCCAAAAGGGTTCCCTTTGAGCGTGCCGATCAAACCTGCCACCAGCTTCTTCAGCACAGGCATGGGGGACATCACGATTAGTGCCCCCAATGAAGCGCCGCCGATGGTCAGAATTTCTGACGGGTGGAACAGCGAACCTACGTGGCCTCCAGCCCAGGTGAAACCACCGATAACAGCGCCCACTACTACCAAAAATCCAACGATTGTGACCATGTTTAGACTTCAGTAATCCTGTCGAGTACTGTACCTACGATCGACCTCCAGGTCGCTCGCCCCCCAACGGGCACGCTGTGGCAAGTCCACCTATAGCGTACCAACGCCTATGGTGAACTATAGACTCCTATTCGTGTACTCGATCCGATCGGCGGTGGGGGACCAGCCGTTTTTGAAACTGTGCACACAGTTGTTGATCGATCAATCCCAAGAAGCACGAAGTGCGTGTCATCCCAACCACAGTGCTTTTATCAATAGCGATATCACCGAAAAGTGAATTCGCCCTATTGTTCGCAGTTTGATTGAAGTTGCAGCCACTGCATTCTGTGACGGGGATTGGACAGGGCGGTACAAGTGAAGAAATGACGAGTCGCGGAGCGATTCGTCTACAGAAGAGAAGAGTCGCGGAACGATTCGGTTACTGCCGCGGGTTGCCCTCTTCGTCGTAACGCATGAACGTAAAGTAGATGCAGATGGTAATCAGCACTGGATACATCAGATAATAAAGAGGGCTGACACCAACAGCCAGAGCTGTATTGATCGCGAAGATCAAGGCCCACAACCAGCCTATCTCGAGCGCCATCCGCTTAAAACGCTTCATTCCACGAAAACTCAACTGTTACGACTGATTGAAAGTAATTGGCCTGCACTGCTCACCCACGAACCAACTGAGTCGTCAAGCCGTTCTGGGGCTTGGCGACTCTCGGGTGCTTGTTGCGGGCAGAGAGCCAGCTACTATAGCGAAACATTGAGTTTTTTAAAGGTTGGTAAGCGGCCACAGGCGGTGCGTCCGCTTTCGCAGCAATACCTAGTCGGATACCTAGTCGACGCTTCACTGCGTCGACTTATTTTGCGGCTTCTGGATAGGTAACTTCACCGGTCAGCTTGTTGGAAATCGTTTCGTAACCACTTTGAGGCACTTCGGCTTCGCCCATCGTGATTTCAAACGCTTTTACCGGAGGGTCGAACGATTGCAGTTCTATGCCGCCCTTGATCGTACCGGACGCCTGTAGTTCCCAGGCTTCCATGGGCTTTTGCCCTTGATTGTTGCTACCTGGAAAGCTCAACATGCAGACGTAGTTCTTGGTTGGCTTGCCTTTGACGAACTTGTACTTGAACTCAAACTTCAGCAGCTCCGGTGGGACAAAGATCAGTTTCGGCTCGGACAGTTCAACTTCGCTCTTCTCCGTTGAAACCTCGCCCACTGTCGCCTGCGTTACGTTGGCCGGTGGTTGTTCGGCGGGCTTGCAGCCCAGGCTCAGTCCGCCGAGGCAAAGAGCGCAAACAAAAAACGAATATCTCATGGGACAACACTTTCGCACAGATGATTGGGTGAGAACTACTTCTTCTTCAAACCAGCAATTTTAGCCGGCATATCGATCAGAACTGCGCCACCTTTATCATCAATCGTGACTTCCAAGGGTGAGTTGGGTGTGCTGTACGGGGCAGGAATGGATTCCTTGGCGTCCGGGTGATCCGCTTGCGTCGCGTCAGGTGGCAATGGATTGCCTTTGCCGTCGGTCAATAAAGATATCCGCACACTGTACTTGCCTGGGGGTACGCCGGAGTCATCCTGTCGTGAGCTGATAACCGTAAACTTGCCTTCTGCATCGGATTGACCAATGGCACCTTCGCCAGGAGTGCCGCCCTTAGGCGTAAACTGAACGATGGCACTAGGAACAGGCGTGCCGTTAGCGGTCAAGACGCCTTGGATTGGAACGCGGTCCAAACCATCACCACCACAACCCACCATTGCCGCCAGCAGCCCGCCTAACAAAATAACTTGACGCATGCACAACTCCGAAATCCAGAATGAATAAATCAATAAATGAACAACCGCCCGAGGTATCCCAGGGCGATTAAAACCATCCAACCCTTAACGGTTCCAACCGGCAGAAGCGAATGCTTTGCCGGTTGCTGAGTAATCGTTATTAGATGTTCGCAGCACCTGCGAACATCTTTGAGACAGAACTATGGCAGCATTATGCCAAAATTATTCTGGTGGGTTAGGAATCACTTGACCATCAGCCATACGGCTGAGGTAGGTCAAGCTAGGTTCGTCGATCGATTGTGAAAGGAAGTGGACCGAACCATCAGCGTAGACGAATTGAACGCCACCGGTGTGCATACTGGCCGCGTTGTACCAACTGGCTCGTGCGCCAATGCGCAGGGCACTGACGTTATACTTCCAGACGTTCAATCCCGTAGCAGGGAAAGTGGTGTTGAAACGACCTACGGGATCGATGCCATTGGACACCCAACCGATGTAGGACCAGCCCGATGTGACACCATTGATCAAGTCCAACGTATGTTCGCCCATAGCCAACGTGTTGGTGGTACCGTCAACGATACTGCTCATACCAGTCCAACTGTTCTCACCGAACAAGTTGCGTGTATCGGTCGAGGTGATCTTCCAGTAGTTGTAGGTGTTCAAACCAGCAGCATTGGTAATGAAGTCGTAGCTGGTCTTGCTGGCTTCGATTGAATTGTCAGCCGCTAGTTGGGGAGCATAAATGTTGTTGACTGCTGGAGTAATGATCTTCTTGGGACCACCGTCGGAAGGGCAGAAGAAGCCTGGGATGCTGTTGGCTGCCAGCCGCGCGTTGCCGCTGACATAAGCACTGGGCACGGCCAGAGTTACACCGGCGCGAGTATAATCGCCAAACGGCGCGGTCCAGTTGAATTGATTGTAAAGCGGTGTCTGTTCCATAAACGGCAGCAGCGGTACCAAACCATGGATATTCTGCGCGGTGCGTGACGCATTGGTGATCGTGGTGGTATTCAAACACGCTGGATTGATACGGCCCGAGGGCAACTTCTTATAAGTGCTCTCGTAATTCAATACTGCCAGGCCTAGCTGCTTCAGGTTGTTCGAACACTGCATGCGCCGAGCTGCTTCGCGAGCCGCTTGAACGGCCGGCAGGAGCAAACCCACCAAGATGCCAATGATGGCAATCACAACCAGCAACTCAACCAACGTAAAACCGCGAGGCTTCAAAGCCAAATTCCTACTCATAACCGACTCCCAAAATAACCATGAAAAAAGAAAAGTAGAATTCCAACGTCACGCTTGGGCGAATTCGCTCAAGCGAGATGGATTGGTCCTGTGGAGAGTCGCCACGCCGCCAAAGAAGGAACTGCCTGGCGAATACAAGCCCTCTACAAGTGGGGCTTGTAGTGAGGCGGACTACGTCAGGTGAGATACGTTCTAGTTAGCAGTGCACTGTTCGCGAGAGGGTTGGTCTCAAAACAGTCGTTAGCGATTTAGGGGTCGAGCGTGCTTTCAATGTAAGGCGGATCTGCCACCATTGCAATGCAAAACTCAAGCATTCTCGCTGGGAAAGCGAGGCTTTTCAAAAAGTAATCTTACCATCGCATTCAGCTTGATTGCAGAAGGTTATCCGCTACGGTCAATGCGAATCCCTTATGAAAGTCGGACGGCTATTACTAGGCTGTTAAACTGCTT
>JADLDX010000616.1 GCA_020846515.1 Pirellulaceae bacterium | reverse complement strand
GCGTCGTCGACATAGTCGGCGATGAATCGCTCTTGAGAGAAGCGGGGAATCAGCCACACCAATTTGTCCACCTCTTTTCTGAGGATCTTATTGGCGGCTGTTTGAACAAGCTGCGCATCCAAGCTATCCAGCATGTCGTAGTACTGCTGCACTAGATCAGGCTCTCGCTCAATCAGAGCGGCATCCAAAAGCAGTTCGACTGAGATGTGGCCTACGAAGCCTGCTTGATGGCCAAGTTCGGGTTGTAAATACTCTCGCAACTCAACGGCGAACTGGGTGCTCATCCGGACAAAACACTCTTGACCATGAAACCAATGATCATCGTCGTGATGTTGAATGACGCCCGCAGCAAACTCGCGAGCCGATGGATCATCGTCCAATAGAATGGGCTCGGCGTACTGTCGCCGAGCCCTATTCTTGCGATCGATAACATTCATCCAGTCGGGCAACGCAGTGCCCGCGGCAAACAGTGGTCGATCAAGGAAACGATAGGCGTGAGCCAGATAGTTCACTAGACATTCTTCCACGCGTGCGAAGCAGCACTTGCAAGAACCGCGTCGCAAACCTTTTGAGTCTCAAGAGCATCGCGGAAACTTGGGTGCGCTGGCTTGCCAGTATCCAAGCTGGTCAAGAAGTCAGCAACTTGGTGCGTGAACGAGTGCTCGTAGCCGATCTGCAATCCTGGTACCCACCAATTGCCCATGTATGGTTGATCGCCATCGGTAACGTGCACACTGCGCCAGCCACGAACGATCGATTCGTCGTTGTAGTCAAAGTACTGCAAGCGATGCAGGTCATGCAGATCCCAGCGAATGCTCGCGTTTTCGCCATTGATTTCCAAGGTGTAAAGGGCCTTGTGACCGCGAGCGTAGCGAGTCGATTCGAACAGACCCAACGAACCATTTTGGAAGTGGCACAAAAACGCGCAAGCGTCGTCGATGCCCACGGGTTGCTTCTTGCCAGTTTCGGCGTGAACGCGTTCCTTCACAAAGGTCTCGGTCATGGCGGTAACGTCGGTGATCGATCCGTTCAGCCAGATAGCTGTGTCGATACAGTGTGCCAACAAGTCGCCAGTAACACCGCTTCCCGCGGCATCCACATCCAATCGCCATGTCGCCGTTCCGCCTTGGGGTACATCAGCGTTGATTGTCCAGTCTTGCAAGAAGTTTGCGCGGTAGTGGAAGATCTTTCCGAGCTTACCCGAGTCGATGATCTGCTTGGCAAGAGACACTGCAGGGACGCGTCGGTAGTTGTACCAAACCATGTTAGCCACACCGGCGGCTTCGACCGCTTGGCACATCTCTTCGCCTTCTTCCGCATTCATCGACAGCGGCTTCTCGCAAAGGATCATCTTGCCTGCCTTGGCCGCAGCGATCGCAATCTCTTTGTGCAAATTGTTCGGCGTGCAGATGTCGATCACGTCGATGTCATCGCGAGCGATCAACTTTCGCCAATCGGTTTCAATCGATTCGTAGCCCCAGTTGTCCGCAAAAGTCTTCGCCTTCTCGGCATTACGGGCGCACAAGGCTTTGAGTACGGGCTTGTAACTGCTCTTAAAAAACTTGGCGGCTTGCAAGTAGGCATTGGAGTGAGTCTTGCCCATAAAGCCATAACCAATCATGCCGACGCGTAGTTCTGTCATGTTGATTTGATCCTGATTTGGAATGGATTTGTTGTGGTTAATGAGGTGGTTTGATTTAGACAAAAACGACAAGCCTCAAGAAAGGCCTATCGATTGTTGCTTGATTCAGAAAACGTATCAGCGTCAAAGAACTAGGCTGACCAGCCGTGAGCTTCGCGAACTTTCAGCATGACATCGAGAATGGTGTTCCATGTCGAAACCGTTTCCAGCGTCTTGTTGGGGAACATACAGCCATCCCAACAGATGTGCTTAATGCCGCGTTTCTGAGCGTCTTTCAGCCAATAGCCAGCGCAGCGAACGATATCCAGCTTGCCGTTCGGGTCGTCGGCTGGGCAGTGCTTTCCAGTCTTGTCGTGCGAACCAGCTCCGTGAACATGACCGTCGTTTTGAGCAACGTGGAAGTCGATAGTCCAAGGTCGCAGCTTGTCGGTCATCTTCTCGTAAGCCGCATAGAATTCATCCTCCGAGTAGCCCTCGTGGATCAATGCACAATCGGACGCGTTGTAGCCGAGCAAGTAGAGATAGGTGTGAGCCAAGTCGGCTTGGAACCCAAGCGACTCGGGCATTCCAACCTCTTCCAGCAAGTTCAGCATGTCCTTCCAACTGTGCATGCCCGCCCAGCAAATTTCTCCTTCAGCCGCCAGTCGTTCGCCATGATCGGCGGCGATCAATGCGGCTTCGCGGAAGGTCTGTGCGATCTTGGTGGTGTTCGCTTTCGCGTCGGCTCGCCACTTTTCGACGCCGAACTCAGCCGAGTCGATACGGATGACTCCGTACTGTCGCACGCCATGTTCGTTGAAGATCTTGGCGATGCGGCAGGCTACGCGGACGGCTTGCAAGAACTTTTCACGAGCCGCTGCATCGCCCATCGCTGAATCGCCAACCGTACCTGGCCAAACCGGCGCCACCAGCGAACCGACCTTAAATCCCTTGCTCTGAATCAGGTCTGCTATCTGACGGAGGTCGCTGTCGGACGCACTGGGATCGGTGTGAGGCAAGAACAAGAAGTAATCGATGCCTTCAAACTTTTGTCCACGAACTTCGGCCTGTGCCGTTAGGTCCAACATGCGT
>JADLDX010000615.1 GCA_020846515.1 Pirellulaceae bacterium | reverse complement strand
CTATTTCACCCCGAAAACACTACAACGGCTGGCGCAGGAGGCGCGTTTCACAATTTCTCGACAGAACGTTTGGGATAAGTTTCCCTTGAGCGACAACATGTATGCCGTACTTACGAAAACTGCCTAAACAATAAGGAATTGACTTCGCGTGCCGCGCGAGTCTTGCTATCGTAGCATCTTTCTGTCCGGAGGAGTTCATCAGCGACCAGTGCTTAGGTGCGCTGCGCGGTTAAACTTACGGTTGCTATGCGAATCGCTTTGTCGGTCACTGCTAGCATTGGCTGCTACAACCGATACGACCGAAAAAGTCTATCTTGCCGGAATAATCAGAATATTTTGACAGCGAATGCCGAAAAGAAACATTGACGACGAGATCGGGATCAAGTATTCCCCCTTGGACGGCTATCGATCGCTGTCCAAGATAGGCAACTTGGCGATCCAAACACTGCGGTTTGCGTAGGGTTTATCTCGTCGTGCCAGCGGATGTACTCTGTGCATATCGCAGTGTGGACCAAAGTGCAGCAGTAGGGCCGTGAGGATTACGGCACACGATCGACAAGTTCAAATCACGGCCGGACATCCGGTTCCATTCGCGAAGAAGGAGAGTCGCGTTGAGTCAAGATTATTCAAAACAGAAGCGACGTTGGCTTAAACGTATTCTCAGAGCTAGGACAGCCACAGCGTTGTGGTTAGCACCCGCTCTGCTGTCGCCAGGCTTGGCGCTAACAGTCCTTCCCTGCGACGGAGCTTGCGCTCAGACGCCGGCGACGCCCAGTACGGTACAGCCGCTCAATACGGCTGCACCGACCGTCAGCGTCGATTTCGTGATGGGTTGGCTCGAGCAGGCTACGAAGCAAGCCGAAGTGGGTGACCTGAATGGGTCGGCCAAATCGTTTGCTGAGGCACTGCGTGGTCGCCAATTGTTGAGTGTCAAGAGCGATAAGCTCGAAGCACGCTTGAAAGAGGTCGAGAGCTTTGTAGTCTCCAAGGGGATGACCAAGGCCAAGATCGTCGATGCCATCGGCACTTTGGGTGCCATCGCAGCGGCTCCCACCAAGTCCAGCACCGCAGTCGCTGCGGCTCAGCTACCTGCATTGCCCAACGGGGCTGTTGCACCAGTTGTCTCTGCCAGTTCGCAGCAAAAGCTCCCTGCGGGTGGCGTGACGGCAGCCACCGGTAATATTCAACAGGGGAGCACACCGGTCACTTCCAGTGTCTTTAACCCCAATCAAGACAATAGCAGCTTGCGCCCTGCCAGCACTCAAATCGAGCTGGCGGTCCCTGCTCCACTGACTGGCGACGCCAGTGGTGACGAACTCTATCGCCGTGGAGTCGAGTTGCTGGCGCAAGGCCAGCGCGAAGCCGCCGTCGAACACTTCCGCCGAGCTTGGCAGTTCGAGCGTGAGATGGACCCTGCACTGCGCAATCAACTCAAGGACAAGCTCAGCTTGCTGAGCAGTCCACCCAACACAGTTCCCGAAGCGGGTGCAGCCTCACCACTGCGTCAAGCTACGGAAGAAGAGTTGGCGACGCGTCAAAAGATGATGAGCGAAGTGACCGGTGAAATTGCCGCTGCGGAAGCCAATCGCGAAGCGGAACCACAAGTCGTCGCAGAACGATTGCAGACGCTGCGGACTCGCGTATCGCAAGCCAATTTGGACGGCAATGCCCGCAAGCAAATGCTGACCATCGTTGATCGGGCCGTCGCCTCGCACCAAATCTACATGACCCAGAACCGTGCGGCCATTGAGCAGAACATGCACAACCGCCAAGTCACGGAGCAGATGGCTCAGGATCAAGAGGAGCGTTACAAGACCGATCAACAGATCGCATCGCTCGTCGAAACCTACAATGATCTGATGGACAAAGGGAGCTTCTCTGAAGCCGAAGTCATCGCTAAACAAGTGGGCGTGCTCGATCCCAATTCGACTATCGCCAGTTTACTGATCTCTAACGCTCGCAACCGTCGCCGCATCGGCGAATACGAAGCGATCAAAGCGATCAAGGAAGACAAGTTCATCGACAACATGATCACCGTCGACGAAGCGGCCATTCCCTTCGACGATCGCGATCCATTGCTGTTCCCTGAAGCCAAGGAATGGAATGAACTGACCAAGCGACGCGCCAATCAACTCTCCGAAGCTCAGCAAGGGGCCAGTCCTGCCGAACTGAAGATCTGGGCTCAGCTTAAGCAACCTGTACTGGTCGATTTCAAGAACCGCCCTCTGGCCGAAGTCATGCGCACGCTCTCAGACATGAGCGGAGTGTTGATCCACATAGATCAAAACGGATTGGCAGCAGAAGGTATGACCTCGGAAACGCCGGTCACGCTCAGCTTGAGTTCGCAGATTTCGCTGCGGAGTGCGCTCAACTTGATCTTGAATTCACAGAATTTGGGTTTCAACGTCAACAATGAGGTGCTGACCGTATCCTCGATCCGCAATGGAAGCAAAGCCAACGTACCACGCACCTACAATGTGCGTGACTTGGTGATACCGATCCCCAACTTCGTGACCGACTACAACAGCGGTATGGCCGGTGCAATTCGTCAAGCCTATGAAACCATGGGGCGTGGACTGGTTGCACAGAATTCTGGCGCACTCGGCAGAATGGGGAATGACATCCAACTTGCTTCCGCTACCTCATCGCTCGATCCGAACGCACCCGTGCTGGGCCAGTTGGCTGGCAACGGCATGATGGGCTTCGGCGGGGGCAACCTGCCGGCGACCTCGGGGGGCTTCGGCATGAACGGCGGCATGGGCGGCTTTGGAATGAATGCTCCGGGAGGTTCAATCGGCGGCGGACCAATGGCCATGGGAGGAGTCGCAGGTGGTGGAGCTCAGCCGAACTTCCAAGAACTGATCAATCTAATCACGCAGACGATCTCTCCGGACGAATTCCAAGATGGTACCAATTCGATTGTCCAATCGTTTCAAACACTGTCACTGATTATCAGTGCTCCACAAGAGACGCACGAAAGAATCGAAGAGTTGCTAGATACTCTGCGTCGCCAGCAGCGGGTGCAGGTTACCATCGAAGTCAAATTCATTACCCTCAATGACAACTTCTTCGAGCGGATTGGTGTCGACTTCGATTTGCGAATCGACGATAACGTCAGTCGCCTGCCTCAGGACGACCAAGGCAACAGTGCCGTAGTGGGCCTCAGCGGTGGCGTGAGCGGTACCAACACGTTCCCAGTTACGGCCGACTTTGACATTGCGTTTCGTCAAGATAGCTTTGCCAGTGCGGGACCTCCCTTCGGTGGTGTGTTCAATGGCGATACCGGTGGCAGTATCGGCTTTGCCATCTTGAGCGACTTGGAGATGTTCTT
>JADLDX010000614.1 GCA_020846515.1 Pirellulaceae bacterium | reverse complement strand
TTCCGCATCTTTGATTGGGCAATGGACACTATCACCGACCAAACTGACATTCCCCCACTGCGTGATCACAGTCCCTTCCACGTCGACCAGTTGGACTAACGCATCTTCACGCGCATCATGATTATCGGGTAACGCAGCTACCACGTCCGCTAACCATCTTCCGCGCGGCACCAATATCATCGTGACCGTATTATGTAGACTGCCCGTCCAGTACCCCAACACCAACCCACGACCGTGATACCAGGTCGTCCAGTGAGATTGAGATGCGCTGGCTGCACTGTTGGCATTGCTCAACTGCACTGGCTCCGAGTCGCTGGTCGC
This sequence comes from Pirellulaceae bacterium, assembly GCA_020846515.1. GTDB lineage: Bacteria > Planctomycetota > Planctomycetia > Pirellulales > Pirellulaceae > Aureliella. The sequence goes on along the minus strand of JADLDX010000614.1, from coordinate 11,075 downwards.
TCTGCGACTGAACGGCAATAAATTAATCTTCGACGTTGTCCGAGCGCCCGCGGACGGAGCACGGCTGTCAGATGACTGTTGAGCTGGTTCTTGCGATGGCTCTTGAGCTTGTGGTTGAGCTTGTGGTTGAGCTTGCTGCTGTTGAGCTTGCTGCAGTTGCGATGGCTCTTGAGATTCTTGTTGAAGCTGTTGTTGAGATGGTTGCTGCTGAGATTCTTGTTGTTGGACGGACTGGTTTTGTGTGTTGGAGATGCGGCTGCGTTGAGTGAAGTTACTATCGCGAATCCAGGCAACCGCATCGGCGACCAAACTACGATCGGCCAGTTCGATGCCGCTGGCTGCCGGATAGAGCAACTTGGCTTGCGCGCCGTCATCGCTGGCGACAATGACCAGCGATGCCAGCGGATGGCGCTGCAATTCCATTAGCGACGAACGAGACCTGGGATCAAAGCCCTCAAGTGCTCGTTGGATCTGCCGATCGTAATCGCGAAATACTTCCGAGATTTCACGGTTGTAAGGCGTGAGTTGTTGTTCCAACAACGCCGAAAAATTCAACTGGGCATCGGTCTCGCGTTGATGATTCCACAACCACGCAAGTGCCACGATGGCCAGTATCGAACCAACGATGACAGCCCATATGGCGATTAAAGTTCGGTTCATTTACGCGAGCATTCATCGAAATGGAAGCGGCAATGCTCTGTTGGTCAAGCCACTGGCATTTTCACGACCAGTACCTGGCAGTGAGCCAGACGCACGACACGTTCGGCGACCGAGCCCAATAACATTCTGGTCAAACCAGTGCGGCCATGCGAGCCAAGCACGATCAATTCGGCACCTAATTCTTCGGCACGATCGCAGGCGATCTGCCCTGGATCGCCCAACCGAACTTCCAACTCGACCGGACCAACATTCAATTTCTCGACGGCTTCGCGAAGATTCTCCAGCGCATGCTGAATACGATGCGCGTCATCCACGGTCGCCCATACCACACCTGGCTCAGTTGGTATCAAGAACGGTAACACATGCAAAACATGCAATTGTTCGGATTGGCAAACCAGCGACAGCGCACGTTTAAGGGCTACTTCCGAGTGCTCGGAAAAGTCGAATGGCACGACCACGGGTTTGTCTACTACCCAAGACATACTGGCTGACTCCTGAAATGGTACGGGTGGTTGGGGATGGCGAGCCGGATTGCTCAGCCGTCCATCCCATTAGAACATATTCGTTGTATGCCTGACGCAGGTTGCCGCGGTTTCAACTACGTGTGTGGCGTTTCGCCCCTGCACAAGCTTGTGTCTAATAGGCACGTGAGCCAATACCATTGGATTCCAAGGGGCTTGATCGTAGCTTGGGCACTCTTGCCCGAGTTCCAATTGAGATGACCGGCAAGCAGTAGAACGCTTGTTTTTTGAATAACGCCGCTGGGCAAAAAGGGAAAACTATGTTGAGCAAAGCAATTCTCCTAGGTGTGCTCGTGTTGGGCTGTTCAACAGTCACTTGGGCCGCCGAACCGCTCAAGGCCGGTATGGCCGAAACCGATATCACACCACCCAACGGCTTTCCGATTGCCGGCTACTACCATGAACGATTGGCCGAAGGCACCATCGATCCCCTCAAGGCCAAAGCCCTTGTATGGCAACAAGGTGATGTGCTAGCGGCAATTGTCGTCTGCGATCTCACCGCGATTTCACGCGATCTATGCGAGGCCGTCCGCCGGCAAGCAAGTGCACAGACTGGTATCCCAGCCAATGCGATCGCCATCGCCGCCACCCATTCGCACACCGCTCCCGACTACGGGAAACATCTCTACGAGTATCTGAAGTCCACCTCGTCAAAAGAATCCAATCCAACTAATACCGAGAAAACAAATACTGCAAAGCCATATGCTGAGACGCTGATCAGCGGCATCGTGCAAGCGATCGTGGCTGCGAAGTCGAAGTTGGAGAGCGTACAGATTTCGGCCGGCAGCGCAGAGCAGAAGGTGCCGGTCTCGTTCAATCGACGCTTTGTCATGCGCGATGGTAGCGTTCAAACCTGGCGAAACTTCAGCGATCCTCAAGTCGTGCGTGCCGCTTGTCCTATCGATCCGGAGGTCAGTGTCGTCTCTGTCTTTGCCCATGAAGATTCGAAACCAAGTTCTGATCAAGACGCTAAAAAAGCAACGGCACTGCGCGGTGTGCTGTCCAGTTTTGCTTTGCACCTGGACACCGTCGGTGGCATGCGCTGGAGCGCCGACTATCCCTACTTCATTGAAAAGTCCCTGCGCGAGCAATCCCACCCAGCGGCGATTTCGATCTTTGGTACGGGTTGCTGCGGCGATATCAATCATGCGAATCCCAACAGTCGCGAACGCAACAAGACCGAGTTTATTGGCAATGCACTTGCCGAGACGCTGCACATGGCCTTGGCTTCCTCCCAGCAACTCGACACCCCACAGTTGCAGGTCGGTTCGACCACCGTACAGTTACCGTTGCAGGAGGTGACGCTCGAGCATTATCAGCGCTCGACCGAACTGCTGACGTTGATTAAGAACGGTGGCAAAGTTGAATTCCTGGAACAGGTCGCGGCTTACAAAACGGTGATGCTGGCTCAATTGCGCGGTGTTGGTGATAAAAGCGTAGCCTCAAAGCAACTCAGCTGGGGGCTCTCCCATACGTGGGCCGGCGTCGGACCCACGTTGCCAGTGGATGTGCAAACGATCACTCTAGGTAAAGAAGTGGCCCTGGTGTTTTTACCAGGCGAAGTCTTCGTCGATCTAGGCCTGGCAATCAAACGCGGTTCGCCTTATCCGCACACACTGGTCATCGAACTGAGCAATTGCGTCGAAACCGCTTACATACCTACGCATGCCGCTGCGGCTGGCGGTAGTTATGAAGTGACCAACTCGACGGTCCAGCCCGGTGCCGGTGAGATGCTGGTCAAGGCCGCACTTGTCCTGCTGCGCGAGTCAGCGTCGCGTACTGCACTGGCCAACAAGCACGAAGCCGATGACTTTACACATAAAGTAATAACCGAACAGCACAGTCGTCGATCGCTCCGCGATCGAAACGAAATCAACTAACCAAACAAATAAAACACAAAAGAACACTTGAAACGAGGCGACGCCAAGAACTAAGAACTAAGAACGCACGTTTCGTTCGCGGAGCGAACGACGACGTTCAGCCCAGCTTGATCCACTGCTGTGTGCGATGGCTCTCCAGAATCGCGTCGCACAACTGAATTTCGCGATGACCATCAGCGAACGTCGGAAACGTAGGCTTTGCGGAAAAATCTCCCCGTGCAATGTAGCCATAGAAATCGCGACACAGCTGTTTAAAGGTATCGGGAAAACCTTCGTTATGACCACCCGGATAGTTCGCAAACTGGCGTGCTTCGGGACTGAGCAGGGCAGGGTCCCGAATCAGCAGCTCATTGGCTTTATCCCGATGACCGATCCACATTTCATTGGGCGACTCACTGTTCCAGACCAACGACTGGCCACTACCTGTGATCTCAAACCGACAACAGTTCTTGCGGCCAGCCGTCACTTGAGAGACCCACATGACACCCCGTCCGCCGCCCTTCAGACGCAATAAAACGCTGCCACAGTCATCCGTATCGATGGCCACCGGCTCAGTGGCTGTTTGCGTCGTCAGCTTGGAACTAAAAGTCTCGACGCTGCCGACAGGTCGTTGACGCGTCGCATGCACCGTTTGCAGATCCGCCAATACGGCTTCAATTTCGCAACCAGTGATGGCATGCATCAAGTCCAACCAATGCGTGCCGATGTCGGAAACCGCTCGCAGCGGTCCGCCTTCTGAACTGAGCACGCGCCAATTGAAATCCGTGTCGTGAAACAACCAGTCCTGTACATAGCTGCCGGCCAGATGAATGACCTTGCCAACCTGGCCAGAACGCACCCGCTGCGCAGCCTCCAGGCATAATGGGTAATAGCGAATGTTATAGTTCACACCAGCGGCCAAACCAGAACGCTGGGCATGGGCGACCAGTTTTGCTGACTCTTGCGCGTTCATAGCCAGCGGTTTTTCACACAAGACATGTTTGCCTGCGTTTAGGGCGGAGGTAGCCTGGTCAAAATGAAAGCGATTGGGGGTTGTAATGTGTACGACATCTACCGCCGTGTCATCCAGCAACTCCTGCAGCGATGCATAGGCGCTGGGAATGCCAAACAGATCAGCGGTCGCCTGGGAGCGATCTAGCGATGATCCCAACACACCTTGCACATGGACGCCAGCCCGGCGCAAGCCCTCTATATGCACCGGACCGATAAAGCCAGTACCAATCACCGCCGCTTTTAATGCAAACATAGTCTATGCCGCCTGTTCTTAAGTCTGGTACCTGGTATCCAGCGCGGCTCGATGAACGCATGACCGTGGAGGTCGTTTATGGAAACGAACCCTCGTCACGCGATGCCTCGGCCACAGCTACTAAACCGCACCAGCACGCGCCGTGCCGCTTCACTTTATGGGAGCTGATCCTTGGCCAACGATGAAATGAGCAGGCGAAGGGTCTGCACTTGCTGCATGAGCGATTTGGCTTGTGCTGCCTGACCTGACTGGTGAAGCAATTTCGCTTCTTTAACCAGGCTCTGAGATGTAGCGACCAAACTGCTCAAACTTTCGAGCCTCAACTGAGTGCTCTGCCAGGACAAAGCATCGCCGACCGTTGGCGAAGTTCCTGTGGACAAACCGGCTAGCGGCGGAAAACTCAGCGGTGGTACATCCAGCTCTTGCGGATTGTCACGAATCGCTTTTAAGATTTCGTCCAACACCATATTGTTGCCCGTCTGGTTGGCGGAACCTTTTGCAGTTGGTACGCCGCTTTCAACCACGGGCGGCGGCAGAGCGCCGAAGCTGGGCGGGTTATCAATAGGTGCCTTGGGCGGCAACTCAATGTCAGGCGCAATGTTCGATTGTCCGAGCGGGTCCTGGGCACCGACTGGACGAAACGCGGCGACACCTAACACCAGCGTGGCATTGGCCAAAAATACTCCAATAGCAATGCGCGAAACTTTGGCTGTTTGCTTCATCCGTTCCAACTCCGTTTAGTTTGCACCGCGCGACGCCTCGACACTCGCGATCACTTGCGCCAACTCGGGCTATCGACCACTGCGTTTGGCCGCGCGGATTTGAAAATAGAACACCGTCGCCAGCGTCGACAGAATCATCAGTGGTGCACCCAGCATCAAATAGATACTTAGCTCGAAGCCACGTGCAAGATTGATCCCTGCTTGACCGTTGTCCAAGAATCCTTCCTTGCAGTTCGGGCAAGCCCACAAGGGATTGGCGGCCGTCGCCCACACATACGCAACTGTCAGCGCCGCGGTAATTCGATGAACCATGTCTTTAGTTCCTGCGTTTAAGAGTGCTCTAAGACTACCACGAGCACCGCTGGACGACAACTTAGCATGGTCTGGGTCTCACCTTGATGCCTCAAGTAACTTGACTATACTACTCCACTTGAGCGGAAAAATCCATTAAACAACCCTAACAGGTGGGATGGCTAATGGGGCGACGATATTCAGGAGATTAATGTGCATTCAACCCCGACGGAGCCGGCCGGCTGCGATGATGCAGACCGAGTTGAGACCATCTTGGTGGTTGAGGATGAAGAAGAAGTTCGCAAAGTCATTTGCTTGACGTTAGAGCTGCAAGGGTATCGCGTCTTAGCGGCTGCCTCAGCCGAAGATGCCTTACGGATCATTCAAGTCTACCCGAACTCGATTGAGTTGCTGCTAGTGGATGTCATCATGCCTTCCATAAGTGGTCCCCAGATCGTTGAGTTAATCAGGCGGCATCGGCCAGAGATTCGTGTGATGTTCATGAGCGGTTATTCGGAAGAGGCGTTGCTGGATCACGGCTTCACCGTGGCCAACCCAGCCTTTTTAGCCAAACCGTTCTCCTCAGCCTCTTTAGGACGTAAGGTTCGCCATTTGCTGAAGGATTGCTAACGTCGGTCGTTGGCAACATGACGTACCCGCATAGATTGGGCTGGCCAAGCCGGCCATGGTATGATCAAGCTCTGCGATTCGTGACCCAAGTACCTGATCTCGTGCGGAAGTGTCGACGTGCTTATGCCCCGCCCAGCCATCTCGCTTGTTGTACTACTCTGGGGCCTGGCTTTCCTGGCGACGCTTGGTATGCCATGGCTTGGTGGCAAATTGGCTAGTGCAAGGGAACCCGCTGCCAGCCCTGTAGAAGAGCTAGCCGGGATGCTGATCCAACGCTGCGTGGTGTGCCATGGCCCGGATAAACAAGAAGGTGGCTATCGACTTGATACCTTTGGCCAACTCTTGGTCGCAGGGGATTCGAACAAATTGCCCGTTGTGCCTAAGCAACCCCAAGCCAGCGAATTGTTGCGCCGGCTGATAACCAGCGATGCCACTGAGCGAATGCCAGCCGAATCGGAACCACTACCGGCCGCTGAGGTGGCTGTGGTTGAGCGCTGGATCGCCAGCGGTGCAGAGATTGATCCTAAATTACAAGCCGTCGCGCTCAGCAGTCTCGCCAAATCGATGCGCAAGCACCAAACACCTGAGCATTATCCCAGCGCGCTGCCGATTACCGCGATCACCTTCGGCTCTGCCATTTCTGAAAACCCTGGCAATTCTAAAGACTCTGCCGCCTCGCCAGCCTCAGTCGGCTCTGATCGTCTACCGTCGGTCTGGACGAGTGGATATGGCGAGATCATTCATTGGCAGTTGCAACCAACACCCAAGCTGATCGAGCGGCTGGCAGTAGCCGGCGTCCAGGTGACGGACATTGAACTGAGCCGCGATGGCCGGTTGATGGCCGTGGCCAGTGGCATACCTGCTACCCAGGGCCAGACCCAAGTTTTCCGTCGCGCCGCACAAGCCTGGCAACTTGTCTGGTCCGCTGATTCCGCAGACGTACCGGGAGACATGGCCTTTTCGCCAGAAGGTCGACGGCTAGCCATCGGACTGAGCGACGGAACATTGATGTTGGCTGACTTGGGAAGATTGATTGATTCAGCGTCCGACACAACCGATACAGCGGTGACCAATGCCGAGATTACCACGCAACTGTTTGCTCCTCACGCTGATGCCATCCTGGACCTGGCCTGGTCGCCATCGGGGGATCGATTGATCACTGGCTCGCGCGATCGGACGGCCAAGATTTTTAAGGCCGAGGGAATTGAGTTGATAGCCAACTATGACCGACATGAGCGGGCTGTGGGAGGTGTGGCCTACTGTGGTAACAATCCGGTGTCGTTTGATGAAACTGGTAAATTGCGATTGTGGAGCGGGGATGATAACGATCGCACGCTGGCTGAACGCGATAACCTGGCTCGATTCCTAGAGCCCTTGACCAGTCAGGGCGAGCGCATCTGGCTGGCCGAAGGGTCCGAGTTGCGTTCGTTCACTGTAGAACGAAAAACCGTACATGACGGCCAAGATGACGCTGGCAAAACCAAATCGAAATCGACGACTGGTTGGTCGGAGGGATTGCGACGTGTCAGTGGCCATCAGGCTTGGCTACTCAGCACGGCCGCTATGGGCGACTGGACCGTCGCTGGCAACGAAGCGGGTGAGGTCATCCTGTGGACCAAAGAGCAAACTGAACCAACCCTATCATTCAGCGCTCGACCCTAATTCGTTTAACAGTCAGCCGCAGGCGTACTGTATTCCTACGCCGCAGGCGTACTGGATTCCCACGCCCCCGGCATGCTGTATAAGCCGCAGGCGTACTCGCCAACGCTGTGAAGCATTTTAGAAGCGCAACGGCGCAGGCCGGCCGGTATATCCCGGTAGTTATAGGAACCGGAGGGCTTGTGCCCAACCGCTACAAATGCCGGGTTTCACGAGCAAAAATGCTTCACAGCTTTGCGTACTCGCCATCGATCGAGTACGCCTGCGGCTGACTGTTAAACGATCCACTCACGCCAATCGAGCTGGTAACAAGCCAGCAGTAAGTCACAGAGCTCCGGATGGTGCTCAGCCAATTCATGCGGCAATTGAAAGAACAATTCGCTCGACACGGCAAACAATTCGCTGGATGAAGTCAAGCCGTAATCATTGACCAGGCCCGTGTAACCGATACGGGCTCGATCGCGCAGTTCATCCAATTGCATTTGAAAATCGCGCTGCCACTGTTCGGCATTCACGTGCTTGGGTAGAGGCGGCACACCGTCACTGTTCGGGCCATTATCGAAGTCCAATTGGTGAGCCAGTTCATGGACGGTAAGGCTGTGTCCGTCATTGCTACTGCGACCCGCCTCATAGATGGCCGTCCAATTGAGAATAACGGGGCCGCGATACGATGTCTGGCCGCTTCGCGGTTGATCGCCATGAATGCCGATCTGACCATTGACCATATGTGTTATGCCGGGCGCCACATAGTCACCTGGGTAAATCAGCAGCGTGCGGCAACCATCAAAGAACCATTCGGGAAACGCCAACGTCATCAGGCTGGCTTGACCGGCGACCAGCCAAGGGTGATGAGGCTTTAGATCGAATCCCCCGCAACCTTCCCAGTATTTTTCGTGCGCGAAGATCCTCAGCCAATCCAGCGCTCGCTCGGTGACATCATCCGGCAGATAGGACCACTGCCAAAGATTCGCCGACAAATATTGACGCATATTAGAAGCGGCGGGTTTGGCAATTAAACGACGACGACGCGCCCTGGTCCACCATCCAAACATCGACGCAATCCTTCATGCGTTGCCAGCGATCTAATACTCAAACTTCTTATCTGAGTTTAGATAGATCGGAGAAAAGCGATAGTAGACTTCGAGGGTCATGGCGGCCATGGCAGTGGTATACAATCGCCCGCCTACATCGCCAAACTTGTCTTCGAAAAACCAACTGCCCTTGGCGTGGCCCGTTCGGTTTTGCGATTGCACTAACGAATCGCGCATGCGTGGATTCCATTCGTCAAATGTGCGACCACCGACATGGAACAACAAGAGCGTGAGATAGTAGTTGCGATAAATGTCATGCGAGGAGACGCCCTGTCGTTCCAAGTATGTGGCGCCGGTCAAGACGCGCGGGTCAGAATGGGGCCAACCTCGAAACAGTCGAAGCATCAATCCGATAGCTGTACAAGTTTCGTTCTTCGGTGCCGGGCCAGCGTAGCCGTAAAAGATCTTGTCCTTATCGCCTTGCGAGTCCAAGAACTTGTCGATGCGAACGATCGTTTGAGCGGGAATGTAAAGGCCGGCCGCATCGGCGCTCTTGAGGGCCATCGTCTGCCAACCGGTGATCGTCAAGTCGCCGGGACTTTTCGGCAGATACCCCCAACCGCCCGCATCATTCTGCGCAGTGGCAATGAACTGCACAGCTCGCTGGCACGGTATGCGGAGCGAATCGTCTTTACTCAGTTGATAGGCTTCACACAGCGCGAAGGTGGCCACACCTTGGTTGTACATGCCTTGTGCACTGCTATACAAGAAACTGCCGCCGCGCGGAGTTTCTTCCATAATCTGTATCAGAAAGTAGACGCCGCGTTTGACCACATCCGCATACTTGCCATCGCGATGCGTGTAGCCCGCACCCAAAAAAGCCAACAGGGCTAGACCCGTGGCCGCCGGTTCGTAGCGTTCCGGCGAACCGGGATGAGTACAATAGGGTCCACATTCGGCTTTGGTGTGCACTAGGCTCCAACTGCCATTGGGGCGTTGATGCGCCGCTAACCACTCTAGCGCCAGTTCCACAGCCGCTTCACTATCCCCGCTACCACCGCGTTCCAATGCCAAGCGTTGACGGGCTGCAGGTTGGCGTCCCTCCACACCGGTTGGAGCCAACGTCGCGTGAACGCTGCTGGACATCGATTGCATGAGTTCCCCAGTGGCGCTCTGGGTGATCGGCGCTGGTGCGCCCATACCCACACCGGTTTCGGTCGCTAAATTGGCTATGGCAGCACCCATCGCGCCATGACTTATCGTAGGTGAGCCCGACGCTTCCGTTGCCTCGGCCGCTGACTCAGGCATGGCCTCAATAGACGGCGAAACGTCCCCGGAGGCGAGCATTGAATCGAGCATATCCAGTTCGACATCCGGGACTTGCTCGCCCATACTCTCGATCAGTCCTGATTGCATGCCACCTCGACCAGGACCGGTGATGGTCCATAGAGCGAGCGCTAGCAGCAGGCTGGTGTGCATGATGAAACTGATCAAGAAACCGGGCGTTGTGCGACTGCGCACCATCTGCTGCCACAAAGCTTGCCATCTTTGCCAGCGAGTCGCGATCGGTTGCTCGTCCTCACCAGGCAGGCATTCTGTTGGTGGACCATCTTTTGGTGAACATTCAGCCGGCGGCTTAGCTGCCAACTCAGGCGGGCTAAGTTCGCACGGATGACTTGGCGGCGCATGCTCTGCTGGATCGAGAGCCGTGTTCGAAGCAGGATCCGAGTTTGGAGCACGATCCGAGCCCGAAGCATGATCAGAGCCCGAAGCATGATCAGAGATCGAAGCACGCGAAGCTTCAGTTGGGTTCGAAACTGACTTTGGAGCGCGCAACTGGTCAGTCAAGTCTCGCGCAGAGGCCAACGGACCAGCGAGATTATCGCCGGCAGCCGAGAGTGCTTCATCCGTCAGGGGCTGCGAACCAGAACCTGCCATTAAGCCAGCCAGTGAGAGCTGCAGTTTGCGCAAAATACCGTTCTGGTCTATTTTAGCTCGCCGTTAGCGCAACTGCGATAAATCGCGCTGGCTGGACTAATCGTTAAAAAACGCTCAACCAGCCAGGTTTAACCACAATACCGTTCAACGAAGCACGTAGCCGCGTCTCTCCGAGACGCGAGTCCTGAGCCTTTTGGTGAAATTCGCGAGTCTCGGAGAGACTCGCCTACGTGAAAACGCCCTTCGTTGAACGGTATTGCGTTTAATAGTCGGCCGAAGGCGTACTCACACCCGCGCTACCGATAGAAAACTTGAATGAAACCGGCAATTAGTTCAGTCTTTGTCCAATTTCATCGCTATCCGTTCACCCACAATTTCTTGTTCGGCGTGCAAATCGATTGGTAGTATCGCAGCAATAGCCAAACGTGTGGTAAATCTCTATACGGGTCTCCGAGTCGCTTAGCGACTCGGCTACAGGTTTCCGAGTCGCGGAGCGA
>JADLDX010000613.1 GCA_020846515.1 Pirellulaceae bacterium | reverse complement strand
TCGCTCCGCGACTCGGAAACCTGTAGCCGAGTCGCTAAGCGACTCGGAGACCCGTATAGAGATTTACCACACGTTTGGCTATTGCTGCGATACTACCAATCGATTTGCACGCCGAACAAGAAATTGTTGGTGAACGGATAGCGATGAAATTGGACAAAGACTGAACTAATTGCCGGTTTCATTCAAGTATTCGATCGGTAACGCCGGTGTGAGTACGCCTTCGGCTGACTGTTAAACGCAATACCGTTCAACGAAGGGCGTTTTCACGTAGGCGAGTCTCTCCGAGACTCGCGAAATTCACCAAAAGGCTCAGGACTCGCGTCTCGGAGAGACGCGGCTACGTGCTTCGTTGAACGGTATTGCTGTTAAACGAATATGTTACTTGCTCGGGGCGCTCAAGCGGCTACACGGCGATGCGTCGCGTATACATGATCCACTCTGCCGTTAGCACCACCAGCGCCAAGGCGAGCAACCAGCGCCAATACTCGCGACGCACGCTCTCTTGGGAAGCGACCGCTTTGATCTGTTCCTCTCCGAGCATAATATCTTCGGGTGTGGTTAACGTGCTTTCGCGTTCGCTGAACAAATTGACGGTGAACAGTTGCAGGGTGCGCTGCGCATCGGTAGGCTCGACTTGGTAGAAACCAAAAGCGTCGGTTCGATTGAAGATCAATTGAGGCGTGCCCGAACGGTCCAAAAGGACGTCGCTTTTGTCGGGCGTAATCACTTTGACTTTGTCGAAACGGCTGGCCAGCGATAAGACGGCTGGTTCGCCCGGCTGAACCGTCTTGGAACCGGAAGTCGTGACCGAACCGCCCAAGTACTCCAGGCTATTCAGCAGGAAGACTGGAAAGCTGGGTTTGTTGTACCAATCGGTATTGGGCGCCGCGCTTCCATCCGCATTGGCTCGCAATAGTCCCATGCCCAGCACGGCATCCTGAAACGCATCACGCGGTGCAATAGCCATTAAGACGCCCCCGTCGCTGCGCAGGAGAGGCGTTGCACCCGGCGGTGTCGTCAACATGGTGCCTTCTACAATTTGCACGCTGCGCAAGTTGACATACTGCATGATCGGATGCTGGCGATTGATGTCGATGACAAAGACCGGGCCAGCTGGCGGGGCGGCTTGCCAACCTTCCAGCGGAGGTACCGTGCCCATGAACAGCGTATTGGACAGTGGCATCGCCTTGGGAGCGCAACGGTCGTAAATGAACAGATCGATTTTTCCAGAGGCGGCCATCTGCTGCACGTCGGGCGACTCGAGTGAATCGGGCGACACTGTGGTGATCGTGGCCACCGACTGGGCTTGCGGCGTATTAAGGGCTGTTTCCAGCGGCGTGTTACCGGGTGTGGCCAGCACCACTTGCAATTGTCGTGGAGGGTCCAAGCCTGCGTAGGCAATATTGTCGATCGAGAAGTCGTCGGTGAGCTCCAATTCGATCTTCAATCGACCCTCGGTCACATCCTTCAGTTGAAACGTGGCACCGCTCTCGCCATTGGCTTCCAGCTTGACCTCACTGGCATCCACCAATTGTTCATTGAGTGTCAGACTGGCCGTAACGGTCACTGGCGAGTCGCCAAAGTTTCTCACGCGGGCAAACGCTTCAACCTGTTCGGGTTTTTCGAGATTGCGTTCGGCCGTGAAGGCTAAGATGGCCACATTGTTGACCGACTTGGAACCGATCGGAATAAACTTGGGACTCAAATTGCCCATTTGAAAGGGCGGCGGTACAAAGCCGCCGTCACTGACGACGTACAGTGTGGCGGGCATGGCTTCAGCGACTTGGATGTCGCCTAAATCATCCAGTTGGCTGGTTCGTCCAGGGTTGGCCAAGCCCGCGGCAGCGCGTAGAGCTTCGTTTAGATCCGTGGTGCGATTGGTGGGTTGTATGGATTCCACGGCGTCGCGTAGACGGCGACGATCGCTGCTGAAGCCCTGTCGGACATCGGCCACGTTGGAAAAGGCGATGACCATGGCCGCGTCTTTGCTATTCATCGCGTCGATCATCTGGAGCACTTTATCTTTGGCCGCGCGCAAACGCGAGCCCTTGATATCCGTGGCTTGCATACTGGCGGAGTTATCGATCAAGAAAACGGATCGATTGCCCAAGGTAGTCGTACCAGAGAAACCCGGACGCAGGCAGGCCAGAATCAACAGCCCAGCGGCGATCAACTGCAACAGTAAAAGTAGGTTCTTGCGTAGTCGCTGCCATATACTGTTGACATGTAAATCTTCGACTGTGCGTTTCCAGAGATAGGTGCTAGGGACCTGAACCGGTTGCCGCCGCAGTTTGAGAAAATACAACATAACGATCAGCGGAGGCACGGCCACCATGATCAGCCACTGCCACCAAGCAAGCATGGGAATGAGGTTCATCGTACCAGCCCTCGTTCACGCAGATACTGTCCTACGAACACCTCAGCCCCCTGATCGCTGCGGGTGAGCATATACGTCATGCCTCGCTGCGAACAGTATCGCCGGGCCTGATCGACAAAGGCCGCCAGAGTCGCTTTGTACTTTTTGATCAAATGATTGCTGACCGAGATTTCCGCTTCGTCGTCATCTTCACAGTCGACCAGTTTCAGGTCGCCCTTTAAGTCGGGATCCATTTCCTCAGGGCTGAGGATGTGCATGACGAAGATATCCATCTGTTGACCAACCAACATACGCAGGGCCGGTTCATAGCCGCGTTTATCCATCAAATCGCTCAGCAGCACCACAATGCCTCGGCCCGAGTTGCGAAGGCAAAAGCGTTTCACACTGTCGGTCAACGTGAACAGCTCCGTCGGCTCAACCGATTCAACGAAATCTAGCATGCGCCAGAGTTGGCTGCGTCCACGCAGGATGGGACTGGTTTTGTTTTCCGCTCCGAGGAACTCAATCTTCACACGATCACCGCGGCACATGCCGACGAAACCCAAGGCGCAGGCGATCTGTTTGGCGAAGTAAAATTTGGACGGTTCTCCAAAGTCCATCGAAGGGCTGGAGTCAACCAAGAAGAAGACATGCAGATCTTCTTCTTCCAGAAACAGTTTTAGAAAGAGTTTGTCCAGTCGCGCATACAGGTTCCAGTCGACGAATCGCAAATCATCGCCAGGTACGTAACTACGAAAGTCAGCGAACTCGACGCTTTGCCCTTTGCGACGACTCTTACGCTCGCCCTTGAGCCGGCCGCGAAAAATCTTGCGGCTGACCAATTCCAGTCGCTCCAGTCGGGCCAACAGATCGGGCGGCAACAACTTATTCGGCGCAGCGATTGACCTGGGCATAGGCTGTAAGTCCAAATGGAATTAAGTCACGTTACGATCTTTAGCGCTATGGGCCACAGACCTGCGCTGACCGTTCCATATCAATTAAAGAATCAATTAAAGAGATTTCAAATACTCGATGAGGTCTGCTCGCTCAGCTTCTGTCAGCGCACCGGCGCCTGTAACGTTTTCAGGCGCATGGTGGTCGGTCAGCAATTGCTCAAGCGACTTGGTACGCCCATCGTGCAGGAACCGAACTTTGCGGTACAGGCCAACTAGCATCGGCGTATTGTAGCCTTTATACCGATCCTTTTCGCCTCCCAGCCCAACATCATGAACTTGGCCGTCGGTAAACAGCGGTCCAGAGTGACAGCGAGCACAACCAGCCTTCTCACTCTGAAAAACTTGCTGGCCGCGCGCGGCCGCTGGTGTTAGACCCCCGTCCGGCAGGCGATGGGGACTGGGCGGTATCTCCAGCGTGTCGAGATACGTCAGTAGTGTTCGTACATCCTCAGGGCTGATGTCTGGGCCTTGCATGGTCTTGGTGAACGACCGCACCATGGCATTGTCGATATCTTCTTGCCAGCCATGCCATGTCCAAGGTTTCGTTTGCTGCAACTTCTCCAGCGGCAAGACTGTCTTGAACGTGTTGATACTGCCATCGTTTTCTGTATCCATGGCCTTGGAATTGATGCCACCGTTGTAGTGACAAGTGTGGCAACTATACCACTGGTCCAGGCTTCGACGACCATCATAAAAAATCTCCATGCCGCGATGAGCCACGGTGCGTGGTGGTATCTTGCCGAGCAATATCGGAGGACCCACTTCCTTGGTCTCAATGTCGACCACTTGGATCGCGTCTTGCAGGTAGTTGGCGATGTACGCGGTTCGATTGTCATCGGCCAAGGCCAGACCCATCGGCCGTCCGCCCAGTTCGATGCGATAGAACATGTCGCGATCGGCCAAAAGTCGTCTATCGATTAAGTCACCTGGTCCGCCAGCGCCTTCGAATGGCAGGTCTTGCAAGCGATAGACCAGTAGTTCATGCGTACCAGATGCGGTGACCGCCAATCGATGTTCGTTGGGCGTGATAGCCAGGCCATGCGGATCAGCAATGGCCAAGCGCGGTACATCCAGTGAAATGGCTTCGCGATAGGAAGGGCCATCCAGACGTACGCGCGCGATACGGCTGGCCAGTACCCAACCTAATTGAATGTTGCGAACGTTAATGGGATTGGTGCGATAAATCATCCAGGGCAAGTAAGCGTATTTTCCATCGCGTGAGACTTGCATGTGTCCCATGTTGATGGCGCCGCTGAGCGGCTCGTCGTATAGGACTTCGCCCTTGGTGGCATCGATGACATACACCTTGCTGTCGCCGCTACAACCCACAGCCAGGCGCGTTCCGTCAAGTGATAGAGTGACATAGCGGGGCCAAGATCCAACTTCGATGCGTCGAGCAATGGTGCCGGAAGTCAAATCGAGCTCGGCCACCGCGCTGGCTGCTGCCAGCCCTACGAACGCGCGGCCACGTGCCACATCCACGGCCAGTCCCACTGGTTCGAAGCCCACATGGTACTTCTGCTGCGCGCGAATGCCCGCTTGATCAAAGTGAATCAGTTCAATAACGCCCGCAGTGGAACAACTGATCAGCGCCGATTGATCGTCGATCAACGTCAGCGAAGTGGGCCGTTTGGACAGTTGGTATTCGCTGACAACGTTTCGTGAGGCAACATCGATCAACGATACGCTGTCACTGAGTTGATTGATTGATAGCAAGTAGCGACCGTTGCGAGTCAGAGCGACATCAACCGGTCCGCGAAAGCCGCTGAGCGACGATTCGCCACTGGGAATCCGAGTCGGTTCAGCAGAGTTGCTTTGGTAGCAATGCATGGAAAAGCAAAGCACAAAGTATGAAAATATCGTGAACCACTGAGTTCTTCGCATGCGTAAAGACCTTACAGGAAAATTGAAATCTCACTGGCATTCCGTGCGTTTTCCCTTGGAAAAACAAAGCTTTTTTCATGAATTGAGCCAGGAATCGCCTGAGAAGCTGGGCAAAGGCCTGGAAATTCAATTGGTCAGAAATCAGCAAGGTGTCTTCCCTCAGAGGTGTGGGCGCTTAATATTATACGCAAGTGTGACAGCGTGCCGCTGCCCCCAATCAAAGAGGTCTTCGGTACAAACTGTAGACCATTGGGTATGTTTTGTTTCCACGTTTAAGGAGTTTGCGATGAAGTTGAAGATCTTAGCTCTGGCAATTGCGATGTTGAGCCTGGCAAGTTGGTCGATCGCCGAAGACATCAAGAGCGGCTTGAAGGTCGGCGAAGGCATCGGTCCATTCGACGTTACCAAGCTGGCTGGCGCAGAAAAGGACGGCGTGACCGTCGGCAAGCAACTGTGCTATCGCTGCAAGAACGGTTCACGACCACAAGTCATGATCTTTACTCGTTCATCCGACGAGAAGGTTGTGAGCTTCGTCAAGCAACTGGACGCTGCCCTAGCCAAGAACAGCGACAAGCAACTGACCGCTTTCGTGAATTACCTGGGTGAAAGCAAAGACGCCGCTGCTGATGCCGCCAAGAAGCTGTGCTCGACCGCTAAAGTCGAACTCGTGCCATTCGTAGTTCCTAATGAATTCGAAAATGGTCCTGAAGATTACGGCATCAATGCCAAAGCTGATGTGACCATTCTGATTGCCAAAGAAGGCAAAGTAACTGCCAACCACGCATTCGCTAAGGCGAAGGACCTGGATGCCAGCTCGGTTCTCAAGGACATCGAAAAGAGCGTTAACTAGTCTGACTAGTTCGCGTTTGATTCAAATATCACGCTTCGGCGTAATGTGGCCCAGCGATTGTTCGCTGGGCCATTTTCGTTTGTAGGCGACTCCTGTAGACGAATCGCTCCGCGACTCGTCTTCTCTTCCGTTTTTAAAAGGACTCGCTCCGCGATTCGCTCTGGCGAGACATTCTTTGTTTGGGGATGCGGCTTTGGTGATTCGGGGAAAGTGCGAGTCGCGGAGCGATTCGCCCACAGAAGCGAGTCGCGGAGCGATTCGCCCACAGGATTCGCCCATATTATTCGACGAGCGTGGCCATGGGTGGTGACTGGGGTTTGGGGCGACGCATGAGTAGGTACAATCCGCCGCCTGCGATCGCGAACAAGCCGATAGCCCACAGCGGTCGCACGGCCACCCACGCCACGCCAATCGCAGTCAACGCCACGACGCTCCCGAGAATCACCGCTACAAAAAATGTGGCGGCACCGGTGATGCGTCCCAAAAAGGGAATCACGCTGGCCAAGGTCGAAATGGGGCCAGCGATCAGGCCAAAGCCCACGCAAGCCAATACCCAACCGGCTCCGCGGAGGAGCCACGCCAAGGTACTGTTCTGCATTCGCAGCGAATCAAACATCTGCGCAGCGCTCTTTTCGCCATCCTCGACACTGGCAATCTCTTCGCCATTGCTGGTGCGATAGGCCACCAGGTGATCGACTTGCAGTTGACCTAGCAGACTGACCTTGGCGGGGTCAACCGCGCGAAAGCCAATGCGCAGGTCACCAATGGCTGGTGAATCAGGTTTGGGTTGATGGGCGCCAACGAACAGATGACCACCTTGTACAAGGTACCGTTGTCTTTCGGCTTCGGGCACTTCCGACAAAAGCTCTTCGGCTGCCAACTCCAGATCCTGCCAAGGGCCGATTTGTTC
>JADLDX010000612.1 GCA_020846515.1 Pirellulaceae bacterium | reverse complement strand
CGACGCGAATACGACCGCTGTGGGCGTCGATGATCTGCTTGCAGCTAGATAAACCGATGCCCGTTCCACCTTGCCCCGAAGCATCCGGGCCATCTTTCGTCGTGAAGTACGGGTCGAAGATCTTGGGCAATAACTCGGGTGCAATGCCAGAACCACTATCGCGGACCTGCAACACAACTTCGCCGGCCGATTCGTCGTGCTCCAAGCGCACGCGCACCGTTCCGCCAGCACGAGTGGCTTGCCGCGCGTTGACCAAGAGATTGACCAGCACGCGCTGCAGTTGAGTGCTCGAGCCCATAACCGCTGGCAATTCTGGAGCGACTTCCGTCTCCAGTGCAATGCGATGCTTCTGGAATTCACGACCAATCAAGTGCAGCGTGTCTTCCAGCACCGTGCCCAAACTGACCGGTTCAAAATCGCCCGTGCGATTGCGAGCCATGGCCAGTACGCTACTGGCTACCTTGGTTGCGCGGGTGGCCGCGTCGTTGATCTTTTGCAAAGCTTTATCGCGCGTCGGCTCGTCCTTGTGACGCAAACCCAATTTGGCATAGTTGATGATGGTTGTCAGCAGATTATTGAACTCGTGCGTCGTCGTGCTGGCTAGCTCTCCGATGGTAGCCATGCGCTGCGATTGCTCCAGTTGAGCCCGCAACACTGAGATTTGACGATGTAGTTCTGCCAACGACTCATGTTCGGCCAAATTCATTCGATTCACGCGTTTCCAGCCAAAGGACTCGGTCGCGGTTTCCAGTGGGTCAGATACTGTGATTGGAACCACAGCACCTTGAACATAGGGGCGTTCCATCTCGATGCCCACCAGCCGCCTATGCAGGGCTATCGGCGAGCGGCTTGGCCAGACTGAACATAACCTCGTCGGCTGAAGGTAATGGGACAAATGGCCCATGGTAAAACTTTGCGACCAACCGCCATTTGTTGACAGTCGCCATTTTGCGCCAATTACCTAACATCAAACTAGCCGAAAAATGATCCCTAAACCTCGCCGCCGGGCGGTTCAAGCAACTTTCTCATCAGGCCGGCAGACTCACTTGTTCATCGATTTTGCAGTTTCTTGCACATTCCACTACGGATGTGGTCATTGGGTGACACTAATCCAATAACCCCATTCACTTATAGATTGATATCAACATGCGACTAACTCTACGAACTTTGCTGGCATATCGAGATCGCGTTCTCAATCCTGCCGAATTGGAGGATATGCATGCCCGCGTGCAGCAAAATGCCATGGCTGGCAATCTCATCAAGCGAATTGATGCCTTGAGCCAACGGGCGAATATCTTGGCGCCGCCCATTGACGGTAAAGGCCTTGGGGCCGACGCCAATTCGATCGCCGAGTATTTGGACGATTCGCTCAAGGGTGACAAGGTGCCGGAGCTTGAGCGCATTTGCTTAGAGTCCGACGTTCAATTGGCCGAGTTGGCTCAGTGCCATTATCTACTCAGCACGGCCCTATCCACGCCCGTGGAAGTCCAACCCGCATTGCGTTGGCGAATCGCCGCTTGGGGAGATCCTACCGCAAGACAGAAAGCGTTGGCCGATCGCCCCACGGGCTTACTGATCGAACCAGAACTCAAGTCTGGCTCCGCCGATGGCTCGAGCGGCCGTCGACGCAAATCTCGTTTTCGAACTGAACCCGCGCATAATGCACCAGTTCATAATGATTCGGCTCATGCTGATTCGGCTCATGCTGAATCGAGCGCGGGAAATCCAGCAGTTAATCGATCCATTAGCGCAGCCAGCCCTGAAGCTAATCCTGCAGTGCAAGCCGGTATTTCCCACTCCGTTGCCTCGGAGGGCAAGACAGCGACCAACCATCATCTTCGTTTGGTCACGGCTCAGCCTGTGGAAGCCCCCATGGTCGCGTCGGGCGGAGATTCCATTCGCCCCAGTGGTCTGGATTTAGAAGGCTCCCACATGGCGCACGAGGTACCCGAGTACTTGCGCGGTCGCAGTCGCGATGGTTGGCGCGGGCCGCTAGCCATTGGCGGGTTAGTAGCCATTTTGTGTCTGCTCGTCTGGCAATCGATGGGCTCGTTGAGCTCAGTGCGCGAGATGTTCACCATGCGACCTCCGCAAAATGGGAACGGTCAAGCAGCGCGTGAAGGTGCCAGCGTAGCCAATGGTGCTGCCAATGGTGAAATTAGCAGTACAGTAAAGAGCCCAAACGCCAGCAGTCCGGCTGTCGTACCTGGTTCACCTTTAGCAAACGGCGAAGCTAATAAACTGGATAATGGTCGAGCCCCAGGGGTGGCTGCCGACTCTCGGCCTAAAGGCGCCGCCCCGGCAGAGCAACCTGGCTTATCGCCGACAGAATCTTCCAACAATAATCCCAGTACCAATCCCAGTACCAATCCCAGTACCAATCCCAGTACCAATCCTAGTATCAATCCGGGTAACGTTACCGGTGGATCCGCTGCTGGACCAACGGCCGCCCATTGGTTGCCGGCCGATGCCAACGCGATGCAGTCGGTGCTGTTGGTGCAGTCTATTGGTGGTGGACTGCATCGTTTAGAGCCGACCGAGTCGATGCCGATCGGCACGCAGATCTTCGTGCCGCCTGCCAATCGCCCCACGTTGGACTTAAACGCCGGCCCGCTCTGGACCGTGTGTGGTATGACGCATATGGAACTAGCTGGCCCTGACGCGGGTGCCAACACCTCGATGCCGCATATCGGTTTGCGTTTAGGACGCGCTGTCGTGCGTGAGAGCCCGCGCGGTCGCTCCTTGGCTCTCATCAGTCCGGCTGGGACCGCCAGCCTAACACTGGATGAAGCTGGGTCGGAATTGGCGGTTGACTTAAGTTATCAACCGGTCGCGCATGGCCAGGTGACCAATCGCGCTGCGCATGCGCCGGTGCTAATGCTGTCGATGCTCGCTGGTTCTGCGACTGTAGAGTTCGGCGGGCGCTCCATTAAACTGCCCGCCGGCCACACTGTAATGCTTCAGGCCAATCTAGCGGCAGAGCCGATCGCTGCCGAATCGCCCCTGTGGAACGATCCAGCCAACGATCGCCCTGTCGATCAATTGGCGGCCTTGGATTTAGTCCGGCAAATGACCAACGACCGATCGATAGGCGAATCATTAAAAGAGCTTG
>JADLDX010000611.1 GCA_020846515.1 Pirellulaceae bacterium | reverse complement strand
TCAATCGGCCTGCCGTGTGTGCGGCGGGTTTGACGCAGCCAAAGTTTCAGGGTTGGGTCACGTGTCGCAGTGACTGGCCAAACAACGAAGGTTTTCATAGCGTCCATACCGGCGGAGCCCAGTTTACCATGGGCGACGGTTCGGTAAAATTCGTCGCGGAAAGCATCGATCTGACGCTTTATCGAAGTCTTTCAACGTGTGGCGGTGGCGAAGTAATCTCCGGCGACTTCTAGTCGAACAAAACAGGCCCCAATTCCCTCAAATGAATTTTCTCGCGTGGAGATTTCGAAGTATGTGCAAACGCACTGGCTTATGGTTACTTGGAGTGCTGATTTTGTTTGGCACGGGCTGTGGCCCAAGTGGTCCGGAGAAAGCGCCTGTTTCAGGTGTCGTTACCTTCCAAGGCCAGCCTGTCAAACATGCACTGGTAACGTTTTTCCCGCAGGGCATTGATCAAGCAAAACTGGCGTTTGCTCAGACGGACGAACAAGGCAGATTCAATTCCCTGCGGTCGGAATCACCGGGGGATGGAGCAGCGGTGGGAAAGCACATGGTCACGGTGACGGAAAGCTGGCCGCTCGGCGCTGACATTCCGACGACTCCCGACGGAATGCAAAAGCCCCCTCCCCGCGGACCCTGGGCAGACCGTTATCGAGACTCATCAGGCTCGCCACTGTCGGTTCAAGTCGAGTCGAAAAAGCAAAACAACTTTGAGTTTGAGTTGACGAAGTGAATGATGCCTCTATTTCGAATTGGTGTGACAGTCGTTCTGGCGTTGATCGCAGGCATGGCTTGCGGCGACGATCGCGTTGAATTTGATCGCGAGATTCGCCCGATCCTCTCGGAGAACTGCTTTCATTGCCATGGACCGGACGAGAGTCGACGCAAAGCAGGTTTGCGATTGGATGTCTCGAATACCTTTGATCGAAAGAGTTTCATCGAGCGAATCTCTGCGGAGGCAGGCGATGAGCGGATGCCACCGCTCGAGTCTGGAAAGAACCTAACACCGAAACAGCGCAACCTCCTTCTGCGCTGGATCGAACAAGGAGCCGAGTACCAACCGTTCTGGGCCTTCACTCCGCTCATCCAGCCTCCTCTGCCCGATCTCATCGCCAATACGCCACCAACGAACAACGCGATTGATTGGTTTGTTCAAGCCAAGCTCGATCAACGCGGTTGGAACTTGGCGAATCAAGCGACCAAGTTCCGCTTGCTTCGCCGCGTCAAATTTGATTTGATCGGATTGCCGCCCACGCCGGACGAAGTGGATAACTTTCTGCGTGACGAATCGGAAGATGCGTATGAGCGCGTGGTTGATCGTTTGTTGGCGTCGCCACAGTACGGTGAACGCATGGCTATCGATTGGCTCGACGCAGCTCGCTACGCCGACACCAATGGCTATCAGGTCGATCGGAATCGCGAGCTGTGGGCATGGCGTGATTGGGTCATAGACGCATTCAACGCCAATATGTCCTTCGACCAATTTACTATCGAACAGTTGGCGGGCGACTTGCTGCCCAACGCAACCCTGAGCCAGCAGATAGCGACCGGCTTTCATCGCAATCATATGCTCAACGAAGAAGGCGGGATCATCGATGAAGAGTTCCTAGCCGAGTACACGGCCGACCGCGTTGAGACTACGGCTTCCGTCTGGTTGGGGCAAACCTTTCAATGTGCTCGTTGCCACGATCATAAATTCGATCCGTTTACGCAACGTGACTTCTACTCGATGAAGGCGTTCTTTCACAATGTGTCCGAACGGGGAGTTGGCATCTATGCCAATCCTATCCGACGCAATGCTCCTCCGTTTGTGCAACTCAGCACTCCCGAACTCGACTCCAAAGTAGCGTCGCTCAAAAAGAAACGGGACGAAGCGACACGCGAACTTGATGACTACACGAGTACCGCCAAAAAGGAATGGAAACCCGACCTGTCCGACGAGCAAAAGCAAGCAGAACAAAAGAGCTTGGAGTCCCAACCGAGATTTGTCGAGCTAACCGCTGCTGTCGCCAAGTGCAAAAAGGAGGTTCAAGCTGCCGAAGACGAAATTCCCACAACGCTCATCATGTCGGAATCGAAACCGCGCAAGACCTACATCTTGGATCGCGGAGCCTATGATAAATTGGGCGACGAAGTCACTGCGAACACCCCCGCAATCTTGCCGCCGATGTCGGACGCCTTGCCGCGAAATCGGCTAGGGTTGGCCTATTGGCTTGTCAGCAACGAGAATCCGCTGACGGCGCGCGTGACCGTAAACCGATTCTGGCAACAGCTGTTCGGCAGCGGCCTCGTTCGGACGAGCGAAGATTTTGGCACGCAAGGCGAATTGCCCAGCCATCCTGAATTGCTGGCTTGGTTAAGTGTCCGATTCCGCGAGTCCGGATGGGATGTGAAACAATTGATGCGCTTAATCGTTACCAGCCATACTTATCGTCAACAATCGTCTGCTACCCAGGCGATGCATGACATGGATTTGGACAACCGGACTCTGGCGCGTGGACCACGCCATCGATTGATGGCCGAGTTGATTCGCGATCAAACGCTCGCCGTTAGCGGTTTGCTCTCTCAAAAGATAGGTGGTCCATCGGTACGACCTTATCATCCGACAGGTTTGTACGAACAAGTCACTGCGGGCAACGGCTACAACGTTTACGTTCAAGGAAAAGGAGATGAACTGTTCCGACGAAGTATGTACACCTACTGGAAGAGGTCGGTGCCTCATCCTGCGATGCTGGCGTTTGACGCCCCCTTTCGTGAATTCTGTAGCGTGCGGCGTTCGCGTTCGAACACCGCCTTGCAAGCTTTGAATCTTATGAATGATCCAACGTATGTCGAGGCGGCTCGGTTTGTCGCAGCCAGGATGTGGAACGAGGGCGGGAGTTGCATCGAGGAACGCATTCGGTTCGGCTTCAAACTCCTCTTGTCTCGCGAGCCGAGTGAACCGGAGTTGCAAGTCATGGTCGCTGCCTACAATCGCGCGAAAGACGATTTTAGTAAGGACCAAACGGCAGCCACCGAATTATTGAGCGTCGGTGAAAACAAACGTGAGTTGGGCATCGATGCAATTGAACTGGCAGCGATGACCACCCTGGCGACAACGTTCATGAATCTAGACGAGTTTATCTCCAAGTAGTTCAAGGAACGAGTCCGATTTATGACAAACAACACGATTCAACGTAACTCTGGAACGCTCCCACATCGATTGCTTCGTCGGCAGTGGATCGGAAGCATAGCGCTAGCTTCGCTTCTAACTCCTAGGTTGTTCGCTCAGTCATCCGGTGCGATTGCGCCCCGCGCGAAAAGGGTGATCTGGCTGACGCAAGCGGGAGCGCCATCGCAGCTTGATTTATTCGACTACAAACCAGGGTTGGCCACACAATTCGACAAAGACTTACCAGATTCGGTGCGCGGCCAACAAAGACTCACCGGCATGACTTCGGGGCAGAAGCGATTTCCCGTTGCTCCCTCGTTGTTCTCGTTTCAACAACATGGTCAGTCAGGCATGTGGCTAAGCGAGTTATTGCCTTACACGGCCAAATTTGCGGACGATCTGTGTTTGATCAAAACCTTGCATACCGAGGCCATCAATCACGATCCAGCGATGACACTATTGCAAACCGGCCATTCGTTCGGAGGGCGGCCTTCGTTCGGTGCCTGGGTATCGTATGGGCTAGGCTCAGAGAATGCCGATTTGCCCACATTTGTGGTCATGATTTCTAGACCAAGTGGACCGACCAACGCGCAGCCGTTGCACGAACGCATGTGGGGATCCGGTTTTCTGCCAACGAAGTATCAAGGTGTTCGCTTTAGCTCCGGCAAGGACCCCGTGCTCTATTTGTCCAATCCGCCTGGCATGACTCTCGATCGAAGACGCGCCATGTTGAACGATGTGGCCAGCTTGAATCAATTGGCCTATTCAGAGCTGCAAGACCCGGAGATCCAAGCCCGCATCGAGCAATATGAATTGGCCTTTCGTATGCAATCGGCAGTACCGGAATTGGCAGACCTTTCTCATGAACGGGCAAGTGTTTTCGATCGCTATGGACCTGAATCCAAGAAGCCCGGCACTTATGCCGCCAACTGCATCTTAGCGCGTCGGCTGGCGGAAAGGGGAGTTCGATTCATTCAGTTGTACCATCGGGGTTGGGACCAGCACAACGATTTGCCCAAGGGCATACGGAGTCAGTGTTACGACACGGATCAGCCAACGGCAGCGTTGCTGGGGGAGCTCAAGGAACGTGGGATGTTGGAGGACACGTTGGTAATATGGGGAGGCGAATTCGGACGCACGGTCTATTCACAAGGCGTGCTAACGCCCAACAATTATGGACGCGACCATCATCCGCGTTGCTACAGCATCTGGATGGCAGGTGCGGGCGTCCGAGGAGGTACGGTCTTTGGCGAGACGGACGATTTTAGCTACAACATCGTCCGCGACCCGGTACACATTCATGACTTGAACGCGACGGCTTTGCACTTGCTTGGCGTTGATCACACGCGCTTGGTTCACCGTTTCCAGGGTCGCGACTACCGCCTGACCGACGTGCATGGCCAAGTGGTGAAGGAGATCCTGTTGTGATACTTCCGACCTGAGGCATCCGGCCAATAAAAACGTCCCAGCGAACCCACTAGTTGATAAGGAAGACAGGCGCGATCGAGCCACCCATAACCAAACTTGCCCAATCGCCGTAGCCTTTGATAGCTTCCTTATAAACTATCTGCGGCTTCTCGGCATGCCAAATTTTCTTTTGTTGGTGTGCTGCGTAAGATCCATTGATGCAGGGGGGCATCCGCCTAGACGAGCGAGCCCGCCGCCATGTCTGTTCCTCAGTCTATTCGAGATGCTCTGCGTTCAGCAGCTGCTTGTGTCACTGGTTCAGCTTGGCGAAGCGGTCGGTATTGGTCCACATGGCTAGAGCCACGCCTATCAACAGAGCAATTACTTGACCAACGCGGATGGCAGCTGGAAATTGCGTAGGCTAGGCAATTTATGGGTTCGCTGGGACGTTGTTATTGGCCGGATGCCTGAGCAGACATGGAACAAAGTGACAGCGTGATTATTTCTTAGCCCGTTCTTTAGGAACGCGGTCATCCGCGTCACCTTTTGATAGCCCACGAAACGCGTGGATTCAACGCCTTTGGGCGAGGAGAAACGGGGTCAGGTCTCATTTAAAAGCCGTACGCTGGCGCGACGTCGAGCAACGACGGTCCCTCAACACCCAAGGAAAATAGACCTGACCCCTTTTTTGGCCGCGCGCCCTTGTCAGCCCACTATAAAGGAGGATATCAGGCAGCTTGCGGGGGGCTTGGGTACGCTTCACAATGCTGCTGTCGACAATGCTGCTATTGGGACTTAAAGACTCATTCGCTTCAGGAAGGATACGGGCCAATGCTTGCGAAGCTGAAGACGTTTTCATTGCTGGGTATCGATGCCTTGCCGGTGGAAGTGGAGGTGGATGTATCTGCCACCCCATTGCCCAAGACGATGTTGGTCGGCTTGCCCGAAGCGGCGGTGAAGGAGAGCACGCATCGCGTCGAACGGGCTCTGGTCAATAGCGGCTTTCAACGTCCCAACGATCGAGTGGTCATCAATCTGGCGCCCGCGGAACTGCCGAAGCAGGCCGCGTCGTTTGATTTGCCAATTTCGCTCGGCATTCTGGCGGCTAGCGGCCAGATGGTATCGGAACGTTTTCAAGAGTTTGCGGTCGTGGGCGAACTGGCTCTCGAAGGGCACACTCGTCCGGTGAAAGGTGCCTTGTCGATGGCCATGGCCACACGGGATGCCGGTCTCAAGGGCCTGTTGGTGCCGAAAGAGAACGCGGCTGAGGCGGCGGTGGTGGAAGAGATCGAAGTCATCCCCGTGGCCTCGTTCGCGGAGGCAGTCGGCTTCTTCACCGGCATGCTGGATATCGATCCTCATCCCTCGCGTCTGAATGAATTGTTCTCGGAATACAATCGCTACGACATCGACTACGCAGACGTCCGCGGGCAAGATGTGGCCAAAC
>JADLDX010000610.1 GCA_020846515.1 Pirellulaceae bacterium | reverse complement strand
TCGTTTAACAGTCAGCCGCAGGCGTACTCGGCTTTACAGGTGACACTAGTCGTTTAACAGTCAGCCGCAGGCGTACTCGGCGTTACAGGTGATCATAGCCCGCAACTGATGTGATGAAGAAACCAGCGGGCTACCAGTCCACCGTCTGGCGACGGTGGCTACCGGTGGCTACCAGCGCTCCAAAGTTTAATCATCAGCCGAGTCACCATCTTTAATCACAAAGCGTGCCTTGAGTCGGGCCACTTCGCTGGCCAGGCCAGCGGTTGTGACACTTCGCAAAACCTCTTCGAAATCTTTGTAGGCGGCCGGCGCTTCATCCTTGGGATACTGACGGCAATTAGTCAGAATATCATGCTGATCGAACGATTGATCAATGGCGGCTTGGTCAAGCTCTCGAATGGCGCGCTTGCGTCCCAATATACGGCCAGCACCATGGTTCACGCTGTAGCAACTCAGCGATGCACCCGCATCGGCGACCATCACACTCGAGCCGGCTTGCGGGTTGCCAGGTAACAAAATCGGGTGTCCAGTGTCTGCGTAACGCGTGCCTTTGAGCGCATGATGTCCAGCCGGGAAAGCGCGTGTGGCACCTTTACGATGTACCCAAGCCACTGTGTTTTTAACAATTTCCTTGCGCGCAATATTATGGCTGATGAAGTAAATCAACTGCCCTTTCACTCCAGGAAATACCTCCTCAAATGCTTCCAAGACCAATGCATTGATCAACAAATGATTGAGCGTCGCAAAGTTGGCCCCGAGCGCCATGTCGTCCAGGTACGCATCGGCTTCCTCTGTACCCAGCGGCGCATAGACCAATTCGCGGTCATTACCCGGCAATGGAATATCCCAGCGCTTGAATTTGTCCTGCAAAGCTCGAAACTGTCCCATGGCTAGCGTATGCCCGATACCTCGCGAGCCGCAGTGCGACAAGAAGGCCACGCGACCATCTTTGAGACCAAACACTTCGGCCACCGCTTGCGCGCGTGGATTATCCGCCACCCGCACGATCTCGCATTCACCAAAATGATTTCCACCGCCATACGAACCCAACTGCGCCACCTTCTCAGGAAACTTGCGAATCGCATCGCAGCTGAGCAAATAGTCCAAGCGGCCAGCCAGCGTTTCCGAAGAATCGTCGTGACCTAGATGAGCCGCATCTTCACAACGCTCCGCCCAATTGGCAGGTATTCCCAGGGCATGACAAACTTTTTCTGAAGCGCCTTCGGCCAATAAATCGCGACCGACATCCGTACCCACATGCCGCGAGTTCTTCACATGGCGTTGCCCCTTGCCAGCGCCTGTCGGAATACGACGACAAATCGCATCGATCAACTGGCGACGCACTGGCCGCGGCTCGATTTCTTCGGCCGGCAAATCAAGTTGCAAGAGGCTCATCGAACACTTGATATCCACACCTACCGGACCAGGATAAACATGGGTCGGCGATACCAACACGCAACCAATAGGCGCCCCATAACCACAATGGCCATCCGGATTGAGCACCAGTTCAGTGACTCCCGGCGCCAAGCGAGAATTGATGGCTTGTTGCAAACACAGCTCATCAAACGTGGCACGAATCGCCTCTGTGCCGATGACCGTGATCGGCTGGCTGGTACCAGTTGGCAAGATTGCCGTAGCATCACCAGTAGGAATCATTTTTTGCATGGAACGGATGGTCCTCTAATAATTACAATTCACGTCGGCACAAAGCCTCCCAAGCGCAGCGCTAGAGAGGATCGAAAAATAGGCGCGGAAGCCTGTTTTTCGGGGAGGGCCGTGTGCGCCGCACAGGCCATGTGTGTCGCGTTCACTGACACATCCCGCTCCCTGCTAGTTCACCGCTTTACTGCTGAACGTGCTCAACAGGCGACAAAAAACTGGCGACGAACGACATACGATATGCGACCGTCGCCACACATGGGCCTTTAACGCCACAAACTAAAGTCGATTCGTCGCAAAGCAATATCCACCAACAGCAGACAGGCAGAGGCCATCAACAGGTAAGGCCAGAGCGGCAATACCGAGCGTGCCTGGCGTTCGCCAGCTTGAAAGATATCTTCTACCTTGGGATTGTACACCCCGGACGAAATGCGGCTGATCTGTCGCAAGAGCTCGTCATTGGTCGGGCCCAGTCGCAGTTCATCCGGGTAACCTACCACCAATCCACGGCTCTGTCGAAACGTATTGACCCCTTGCTGCGTTTGGTCCAGTTCAAGTTGATAGGCACCACTTTTGCCGGTTGTCAGGTCAGCTTCGTAGCGCCCCGGCGCGGTTTGTTGCATCGCAATCGATTGCTGGTCCAGCGTGGGGCCAATGACGGTCAACTTAGTCTGTGCAGCATTGATGTACTGCCCCTTCTCATCGACCGAATCGACGATCACGCGAGCTTGGGCACCCTTGCGTTGGACTTCCACAAACACACCTTTCGTATCGCTCTTTCGCATCGCATGCCGAATAACCTGTGCCCAAAAGGTGCCGAATTGTGGCCAAGTCAACCACTCGGCGGCCCACTGACGTTTGGCATCCGAAGTGAAAGCCACGGTCATGCCCAATCCATAACGCCACCAGGCCAACAGAGGGTCGCCACTTTCGCTGGCCAAGATAAACTCGCTGGTGGGCTTGGGACGTGTGACCACGTACCCCAACAGAAAGGGCGCTGTTTCTAAGTCAAC
>JADLDX010000609.1 GCA_020846515.1 Pirellulaceae bacterium | reverse complement strand
TCGTTTAACAGTCAGCCGCAGGCGTACTCGTTTAACAGTCAGCCGCAGGCGTACTCGTTTAACAGTCAGCCGCAGGCGTACTCGTTTAACAGTCAGCCGCAGGCGTACTCAGATGGCCGGAGTACGCCTACGGCTGACTGTTAAACGAGTAGCCTGAGAAATGCGGATGAACTGAGTACGCCTGCGGCTGACTGTTAAACGGGTATGCGCAAGGCCACCAGGATACAAGGGCCACCGGCGATTACGTCGATCCCATGTTCTTGGGCTGCCTGGATAGCCGCTGCGCTTTCGGCTCCGGGTTGCATCCAAATGCTCCGCACGCCCAGTTCAATGGCTTGGGCCACAATCTTGTCGGTCACCGACGGCGGCGTCACGATGGAGAGGCTTTCAATCGGATGCGGGGTATCCGCCAACGATCGATAGACGGCAATACCATCTATTTCAGTGACGACCGGATGAAGGCCAACCACCTGTTTGCCATGATTGGCCAAGGCGCGCAGTACCTGGTTGCCATATTTCGACCGGTCGGCCGATGCTCCAGCCACGGCAAAGTGCTCAGCGCTTAGGAATCGTTGAATCTGATCTTTGTCCATAATTTTTCCTGGCTTTCTGAATATCAGCAGTGGTACACTAGTGCCCGCCATGTGATAGCACGACTCTCGTTGAGCAACTCAAGGCAGCTTACTTTCTCCAAACATTATTGTGGACACTGGCTTTATTGTGGACACTGGGCCGGTGTTCCTTCCAGGAGAGCTTACCATGTGGACCAGGTGGACGATCATCGGTTGTGTTGTGTTGACCGCTTTGGTAGTGCATACAGCGATCCGAATTGAACATGTTAACGTGCTGTCCAACACTTATTTACCCCGATCTCCAGGTGAAGCTCAACAGGAATGGGTACTGCCAGAACTCAGTCAAGTGCTCGAGTACGTGGACCATCAAATCGCCATCCGCCGCGCTGATGCATATGCTATGACTCATCCTGGCACGGCGATTCCCGCAAACAGTGAGTTCCTAGGGGCCCCCTACACGGAAGACGAACAGAACTGGATCGATCGTTCGAAGCGCGATTTCGCCAGTCACACAGAGTTGCACTGGTGGGTCACCAACTTTGGTTCGCCCCAATATCTGCTGGCTCCCCTGGCCTTCATTTGGTCGGTCGGCAATTTCCTGACTGTGCGCAAAAACACGGTGCGCGTTCTCTCGACAGCTTGCGCATTGATGGCCTTTGGTGCCATCTTTTTGATGATCTTCCGTGGATATTAATGCGACTGGCCGCAGACAAATCAGAGCGATCTGAGCAACTTTAGCAATCCAGCCTCAGGTCAGCTTTAATATCTCGCGGGCTGATTTCAATCCGCTGACCAAGGCGTCAACGTCAGCGGTTGTGTTATACAAGCCAAATGACGCGCGGATGGTCGCTGGGACGCCTAACCAATCGTGCAAGGGCATGGTGCAGTGATGCCCATGCCGCACACAGACGCCATGAACATCCAACAAACTGGCAATGTCTTGCGCAGCGGCACCATCAACAGTAAACGGAATGATGCCTCCGCGTTCTGCAATGCTGGGCCCATAGATCTTGAGACCATCGATCTGAGACATTTGCTCGAAGGCATACGCCAGCACTTGCTGCTCAGGCGCGTGGATCACATCCAGTCCCAATGCCTGTACATAATCGATCGCTGCGCCCAGCGCGATCGCTTGGGCAATAGGCAACGTGCCCGCTTCAAACTTGGCCGGCGCTCGCGCGAGGGTAAAACCGTCGACGCTTACGGTCGAAATCATGTGACCGCCGCACAAAAATGGATCCATGGACTCTAGTAGATCCCGACGGCCGTAGCCGACCCCTACCCCCGACGGGCCATACAGTTTGTGACCTGAGAAGGCCATGAAGTCGACATGCTGACGAACAACATCGATCGGCAGATGGGGTACGCTCTGAGCCCCATCGACTACCAGTAAAGCACCAACGCGACGGGCTTGAGCGGACACGTGCTCCAGCGGTGTAATCGTGCCGAGTACATTGGACAGTCCAGTGATGGAAATTACGCGCGTGCGTTCGGTCACCAGCTTGTCAAATTGTTCCAGATCCAATTGTCCGTCGCCGGCCAAAGGTGCGAAACGCACCACGGCACCTGTTTGCTCGGCAACCCAGTGCCAGGGCACAATGTTCGCGTGGTGTTCGACCATGGTTAATAAAATTTCGTCGCCCGCTTTCAAGAACTTACGTCCCCAAGCGTTGGCCACCAGGTTCATACCCATGGTAGTACCCGACGTAAAGAAGATCTCTTCGGAGCTTTCCGCGCCGATAAAGGTGGCTACCTTTTCACGGACCGCTTCCAATTCCTGGCTGACTCGGTCGCCAAATCGATATACTCCGCGATAGGCATTGGCATAATATTGCTCGTAGACCTCCGTTTCCTTATCGATCACCACTTGGGGTTTCTGACTGGAGGAGGCTGAATCAAGATAGACAATTGGCAGGCCCGCCGGATTGACATGCTGCAGGGCAGGGAACTGGCCCCGCGCTGCCATGACATCAAACGCACGAGTCGGCGCGACATTCGGCTCCGTGCGTACCTGACCTGGAGACATTACGGCTACGGGTACCTGAGTCGATAACGTGGCAGGATTTGAGGGCCAGCCCGCCGACTGATCGGCGGGTAACTTGTGACTCTCGCCAGCAGGTCTGGCCGAGGCGACCGTGCGCGCCAAATCTCGCACCCGTTCGACCATGGCCTGCAGACCGTTGCGACGCTGCATTGCCAAGTGAGACTCCAGCCCCAGTTTCTTGAATGGCACGCGAACGTCCGTTTCCAAAATCTCAGTCGGGGACTTGCCATTGAACAGCAGGCTGACGATCACGATCAACCCATCGACCAATCGCCCGTCACTCTTGGCATGAAACCAGACGTGTTCATGATCGGTACGAGGCTCCGGCACCAACCAGACGCGCGATAAGCAGCCTACCACTCGATAGGCTTCGATCTTTTCCGACTCTGGCAGGTCGGGTAACTGCTCACCCAGTTCAATTAAGTAGCGACACTGCTCACCCCAGTCACCCAGAAACTCAAACTCCTCGACCAGTTCATCCAGCGTCAACTCTTGCGACTCAGTCAAGTCTCGTATCCTCGTCAATAATGCCCTCGTCAACAATGCCCTCGTCAATCATGCGTCACATCTGCCCGGCAAATTCGTCCTCAATAACCAGTCCCTTCGAAACAGTCCTCTAGCATTCCTTCCGTCCGCTTCGCGGTCACTTAACTGGCACGTCAGCGAATCCGAACGAGTCGCCATGAGATGGGCAGACGTTTCGTGATGGCCTACAATCAACAGCATTATAACACCGATAAGGAATACCAAGATGGCCCAAGCGATCGTCGACCCTGAGCAACTCCGGCAATTTGCAGGACTTTTGCGTCGCTACAACCAACAACTGCGAGATTCGACTACGACACTTACCCAAGCCATGGGTCGGTTGAGCGAATCCTGGCGGGACCAGGAGCACCATAAGTTCGCTGAAGAATTCGAAGAACAATTGCGTCAAGTTCAACGCCTGGCCGAACGCTCCGACCAGCACATCCCC
>JADLDX010000608.1 GCA_020846515.1 Pirellulaceae bacterium | reverse complement strand
GCTGGTGAAGATCACGGTGCCTTTGTACTCGAGCAGAGCTTCGGCCAAGGACTCGACCGTCTCCACATCCAAATGGTTACCCGGTTCGTCCAATACCAGAATGTTGTAGGGGCCTAGCAGTAGACCGGCCATGCACAAGCGGGCACGCTCGCCACCGGAGAGCACTTGCACTTTCTTTCGCACATGATCGCCCCGAAACAACAGCGAACCAGCCACCGCCAAGATCATTTGGTTGGTAGTGCCCATGATGGCTTTGGACTCGAGGTACTCGAGCACGGTTTGCTTGGGATCGAGCGAGCCATAAACATGCTGCGCATAGACACCAATTTCACAACCGTGGCCCCAGCGCACGGAACCGGCAATCGGCTCTAACGAACCAACCAATGTGCGCAGCAGCGTGGTCTTGCCTTGACCGTTATCGCCGACGATGGCCGCACGTTGACCATGTTCGATTTCGATAACGATCTCTTGGGCAACCGTGCGGTCAGAGTAACCAATGGCCAGGTCTATCGTACGGACGGCTGGCCCTTTGCGCGGCACAACGATCGGCGCGCGGATCGAGGCGGTAGGCAGATCGGCTTCGATGTCGATCGTCTGTAAGCGATCGAGCATGCGGCTCTTGGACTTCGCCCGACTAGCCGTGCTGGCCCGGGCCCGATTTTTGTCGATGAACTTCTGAAGCGCCTTTTGCTTGGTCAAGATGGCCGCGTTTTCGCGCTCGTCATGTAACTTGCGCTCCGCTTGGAAGACCAAAAACTCTTCGATCTTGCCAGGGTACATCGTCAGTCGACCGCGCGTCAGGTCCAGCGTATGGTCGCAGGTGGCCTGCAAGAACGCGCGATCGTGCGAAACGATCAGCGCGGCCTTGTTGAAACCACGCAGGAAGTGCTCCAACAGGATCTGCGTACGCAAGTCCAAAAAGTTAGTCGGTTCGTCCAGCAGCAGCAGATTGGGTTCGTGAAGCAGCAAGGCGGCCAATTTCACACGCGTCTGCCAACCGCCGGAGAGTTCCTTGATGGGACCGTTGAGGTACTTGCCCTTGAGTTCAAACTGACCACCGACCTCACCACATTTCCAATCCGGCTGGCCACTATCGCGAATCAGAAACTCTAATGCTGTCTCGCCAGGCAAAAACGGATCGTGTTGCCTCAAATAGCCAATCTGCAACTGGGGATGTCGAATCACCTCGCCCTTTTCAAGCTCCTCTTCGCCCAGTAGCACACGAAGCAAGGTTGATTTCCCAGCTCCGTTACGGCCTACAAAACCGACTTTGACATTGTCAGTAATCGTCGCTTCGGCATCATCCAACAACATTTGTTCGCCGAAACTCTTCTCGGCGCCTTGAATTTGCAGCAATACACCCATCAGTCTTCTGTCAGTTCCTCGTGCGCGGAAGCCCCACTATTTCTGGCCCAGTTGGCTATGGCTAGCCCACTCTTCTGTAGGCGAATCGCTCCGCGACTCGTCCATCTTTCTTCTGTAGCCTGCTGCCAAAAACGAATAATCCCCGCCACGGAGTGCCGGGGCAGCATGGAGTTTACCTGCAACCCACGATTTGTGCTGCCCTCCTTTGCGGGTCAAGGGACGAGAAAGAACATGCCGGTGACGGCACTGGCCTCAACGATGGCCGCGCCCGGCTCAAGGGGTGGCAATTCGCGAACTCGCGGTGCCATCCAACCTGAAGGGTAGGGCCATCGCCAGTAGTTCACCTGGCCTGGGTGTCGAACTGTCATAGCGTAGGGCAACGCAGGTATAGTGCCAAAGAAACGAGCCGCTGAGACCGCCGGTTGCAATGGCCCCCGCGATCGCCCATACCGTTCCAGGTTTACCTCTTCGAAATACAATGGCCGATACATGACATCCGCCGCAGTTGGGCGAGCGTTGGTACCCATTGTCCAAGGCCATTGCTCGGCCGACGCGGCCGTGACACTGGGCAAGTCCCCCAAGGCTGCTTGCGACTGATCTTTAGGCTTGTCACCATTGCCCTTAAAGGGCTTGGCTTGCACGCCAATGTTGATGCGACCAATTGGCAATTGCGGTGGCAAATAGTTGTTCGACGGTCTTTCATCCTTCTGGACTGGCGGCTGCGGCCGACTTTCTTGAGCACTGGCGGGCACAATCATGGGCCGAGCCACCGATTCCGAAACACTAATCTGCTGAGCTGTCTGCACTTGTGAATCCGCCCGCCCAAGCTCAGCTACCGGCGGAGCTTCTGCCATATTGGGTTGCTCCAAGCTAGCGGGCGGCGTATCGAGCTGCAGGGGCGTAGCGGGCACGATAAATTGGCCATGAATAGCCCCAGATGTCCACTGGGCAGTCGCCAACACTACCCAAAGGATGGGCTGTGAAAGTCGCGTTTGCATTTTTGCTCCTCCACACAGCATTACTGCTATCATTGATTAAATCGCTGTGGCCGATTTTTCCCGCATGATTTGCCAGTGTAAATCGACTTTGGTCGATCTAGCCTACGGTTAAACTCTTCAACTGCCGAATGTAGGGGTTGTAGGGGGGTAATTTGACTTCCCCTGGTCGCCAAGCGTATCGGATCCAAATCCATGTCACGTGTGAGAGCCTGGTTTCGAAAGATGTTGGGACGCAGCGAACGCACCGCTGACGACCCCGCCTCGTTCGACCGGAGCCTGTTTCCGCGACTGTACGAGTCCCGACTAGACAGTCGTCGCGTTCTCAACGGTGGCCCCGTGGCCACGACGAGTGAACTCTTAACGCTAGCATTCGATGCAGGCCATGCTGCCAACGACGGACGGGCAGATCGTTTCGAGCTGAGCCGCCAGGCAGGTAGCGATGACAATCGGATGGTATTGTCGATCAACGATCAGCAAGTTTGGTCGGGCAATCGTCACCAGATTCAAGCCGTGCATTTGCGGGGTTCCAACGACGCAGACCAGTTTGTGGTCGACCCTGGGCTGGCCCTACCAGGTATTGTCTTCATCCATGGCCACGATGCTCCTGCCGGTCAGTCTGATAGTTTGGTCTTTGCGTTCGATCGCAACCGGGTCTTTGATCAGATTACCTACCAAACGCAAGATCGCCTGCTAGAAGTGAACTTCGTGTCACCCGCATTGGCTGGTCAGCATAACTCGCGATTTCAAGTAGAGGGCGTCGAACAGGTTGTCGATGGCAACCAGGCAGTTGAGCGCAAGCTGCGACTGCACTCCGCCGATCAACCTGAACCATCCTTAGCAACTCGTGGAAATTGGTCACTCAGTACGGCGGACCGACTAACGACTGATGCCTGGCAGACTGCGGATACGCAAACGCAATCGCTTTCGCAAACTTGGCTCCGGTTATCGGAAGATCAAGCCAGCCTTAACCTGGCCCTGCCTTCAACTACGCTGACAGTGGATACGGCCGATGCGAATAATTCCCGCCAGGCATTTCGCATCCATGATGCTGATCTTTCGTCGCTCAAGCACTTCAACTTCCGGGGTGACGGTAGCGATACTCTATCGCTCAAAAGCCATCTCCAACTTGGTACCCAAGTGGATATCAGGAGTGGTGACATCTTCGTATCGGCACAGATCAATGCCGTTCCATCGTCGGAGGTGCAGCTGGCTGCGGACCGTGCGATCGAGCTGACATCCGCTGCACGGCTGATCAGTACGGGCAGTCGCGTCACACTCAGCGCGCCTCATTTAGATCATCGTGGCCTGATGGATGTTGGTACTGCGGGCTATGTGCGATTTGACTCGGGCCCCCGCGGCGTAACCTCCATCGGCGGAATCATTCGCGCTACGTCCCATGAGGCCACGGGTGGTACGATTCACTTGCTGGGCGGCGACGTGCGCGTACTTAACGATGCACTTATCGATGCTTCGGGGCGAACAGGCGGCGGTCAGATTCTGATCGGTGGCGACCTGCAAGGCCGCAACACGGCCATTGCCAATTCGCAATTTACTTTCATTGCCGAGCGAGCTCAGATTTTCGCCAACGCGATCCAGCGCGGCGATGGCGGTAGAATCATTGTTTGGTCGGATGATCAGGCTATCATCGAGGGAGCCAGCACCATTCGCGCTCGCGGTGGAGCGCAGGGTGGTTCAGGTGGCTTTATTGAGACATCTGGTAAACAACACTTGGTGATTCGTGGCGTGGCCGATACCTCGGCTGCGATGGGACCTGGTGGCACTTGGCTATTGGATCCACCCACCATTCAGATTGTGGATTCTATTCCAGTGCCACCGCCACCGGCTGGTTTAACTTATCTGTTGGCCAGCGACATCCATCTGGCTTTGCTGCTCGGCAACTTCACCGTTCAGACAAGCGCGGCTGGCACGGGCGACGGTGACATCATCGTGGACGCCGTTATCAACCCTGCGCTGGTGACCAACTCGACTCTCACTCTCAATGCGCTGCGAGACGTCATCATTAACCAAGCCATTCAAGGTGGTTCCAAGCTTGGCCTGGAAATCATTGCTGGTCGAAACGTAAGCAGTTCCACGGTCACCCTTGATCAATTGGATTTTTTGAAGATCTCTGCCACAGGCGATGTTGATTTGGGCGCAGTCGTAACCGGCAATGGCGACGGTAATACCGCGCAAGCCGTCGATATCAGTGCCAACAAGATTACAACAATCAATGCTCTATCGAGCACGGGCGGGGCCATTCGATTAAGCGCTACCTATACAGGTGCAGGGGCCAGCTTGACG
>JADLDX010000607.1 GCA_020846515.1 Pirellulaceae bacterium | reverse complement strand
GGCCAGTACCGCGGCGTTTACGGCGACTTGAGTGTGAAAAATGTCAGTGCTGAGGAATTGCCGCTACCTGTTGAATAGAGAGCATTCAGTCAACAGGGTGGATGCTTTCCAACCAAAATCCAAAGCGCTCGAACTTCAACAAGTTGCGGACGATTCATCTGTAAGCAATCAATCGTTGCCACGCCAACATCGGTTAGGCCTACGATGATTGTCCCACAGATAGACCAGCCGAAATGATCGTTCCAATCATCTACCTAGGATGAAACAGGCGAGCCTCCAGTCCCGTACTTGCGATTCCCGCAACGCGAGTTGCCTTGTGCCTGTTGCAACTCGGGCACGCAAGACAAAGATTCACAAATTCAGTTGGACCACCGAGTGACCTGGGAAGAATGTGTTCGACTTCAACGGTCACCACGGTCAGTGCTTCTGCCGACTGACGGTACGCGCACCGAAAACTAAAGTGAGCACGTACCCTTCGACGAAGCTCGATGGGGATATACTCACTCAACGGATCTCCCCTGTCTTTAACTGCTGCAGCGCTAGCGCTGCGCGAGCTTTCACCAAATTGAGCTCGTCTACCTTCTTCAGCAAGTCGTCGTCCGCGGGAAATGGGGTCAGGTCTCTTTTCTGCCTGAGCTTGCGTAACTTGGTTCACCAACTCGTGGAAAATAGACCTGACCCCTTTTTGATTTTTTTTCAAAAACACTGGCGGTTGGCGCGGTTGGCGTGACCTTTTCTTTTCGAGCATGTGCACTGAGCCATGCCACGGCAGCCTTTTCTTATGGACTCAAGTGCCTCGATTGAGCGCCAGCTATTGCGGGAGTTAGTGTTATGAAACGTGCAGTGAAGAATTTTCGTCGACCACGCCTAGAGTCATTGGAATTGCGTCAACTCATGGCCGGCGATGTGGCCGTGGCTCTGGAGGGCAGCTTGCTGCGCATCGAGGGCGACGCACTGGACAACCAAATTGTCGTGGCCCAGTCGGCAGCAGGGGATGTGGTGGTTAGTGGTCAGAATGGAACGCTGATCAATGGTCTGCCTAGCGTACGTTTCGTACGTCCGGCACTCAACGCTATGGAAGTTCGCATGGAAGCCGGGAACGATACGGTTACCATGCGTTCGGTCCAACTAGCCAACGATCTGTTCGTTGACTTGGGCGCTGGCAACGATCGTTTTGTCAATCCAGCCACCGGCCCAATGGTGATCGGTGCCAATGCGACTATCTACGGCGAAGCTGGCTCCGATGTGATTCAGTTGAACGGCACAACGGTTCGCGAAGACTTATACATCGACGGCGGTATCGGGGCTCTCAATGCTCAGTTGACCGGCGTTCAGGTTGACAAATTCATGGCGATCGTTGGAGATGAGGCCAATGACATCATCGCGGTCAGTAGCTCTAGTGCTGGGCTTGGAGCTGCGATTGAAACGAAAGGTGGCTCGGATCGCGTGACGATGACCGATGTGGATCTGTTTGCGTTGAGCATTAACACCGATGCCAACAGCGCTATTGGAGCGGATGTCGTCGCGCTGACTCGCGTGAATACGGTCGAAGATCTGGGAATCTTTACGGGTGACGGCAACGACATCGTGCGAATGACGGATGCTAACAGCGGCAAGTCGATCATTGTCAGTCTGGATGCAGGCAACGATCAATTGGTGGCCACGCGAGTCGCTGCGGCTGAGGACGCTGTCTTCGAAGGTGGTGCTGGGGTCGATACCTTGACCAACCTGGGCATCTTCGGCGGCATCAAGCGAGAGTTCAAGGAATTCGAAGTATTGCGCTAACCCTTAATCAACTACAGCCGTCGGGCGTTCAAGGTGGACCCCATTATTCGGACCACGAACTCGCGGGCGTTAGATAGCGCCCGCGAGTCACTGCTGTTTCCAACGCGGTCGGTTGGCACTCAAGTTTGGAACAGAAGTCCGTGAAGGACAGCCGCGCGAACGGTGTGGTCGGAACGCCAGGCAACATGCCGCGCGAAAGATTCCGGCCCGGCGGTGCCAACCTTTCTGAGAGTCGCTGGACGTCCAGTTCTGAAACAGCAATTCTGAAAGGTCAGAAGTCTACAAGCTGGACCATCGCGCATCTTGTGACCAGTCGTTCAAAACCGAGCTGTCATTCCTTCGCAAGCTTCTGTTCAAGAACTTCTTGCCCTTCTGTTCCATTCAAGCGTCAGCGCTGTCGGTTGGTACCCGATTTTGGAACAGACATTCGGGAAAGGCAACCGCGTTAACGGAGTGGTCGGAACGCCAGACATCATGCCGCGCGAAAGGATTGGGAATACAACGCGTGCCGATCAGCGTCGCCGGTCATTTTCGGCTTGAACTTCCGATAGGACGCAGGCCCCATTTTTTCCAAGGAACTTAGATTTCCGGTAGAAGCAGTCGAAATCCAGGGGGATTCTGAAAAAAAGCCAACGTATTATCTGAGGTTGCGTTCGCTTGGTCATCCAGCCCCTCAAATCGACGGACAGACTGATGCCTGTTCTCTTCCGAGTTGTCTTGTGCGTAAGCCTGGTTCTGCTGGATCAAGTCAGCTTGATTCCAGCCGAGTCCATTGCACCAGAGGCCCCTACCCTGATGGACGCCGACGTATGCGTCGCTCCTGGTGGCGATGACCTGAACGTTGGCACCAAAGGTAGGCCTCTCAAATCATTCGACTTGGCCTTAGAGGGAATCCAAAGCGGGTGTGCCATCTGGTTATTGCCCTGCGAATATGTCTTCACCAAGACCCTCCAGATCTCAAAGAAGAAACTGGGTACCGCCACAACTCCCTATCGTTCGTCGGGTGTCGTCGCTGGCACGCGTCTCAGTCTGAACCTCACAGGTGTTAATCACACTAGCCCAATCCGCGCCATTCCATGGGATGGTCAATGCCGGCACCTGCACTGCCTCAAAGTCTTTGGAGCCTCAGATAAATTTTCGCCATTATCTGTTCTTTCGTAAACCACATATAACCGTCGGTACCTTGAGTTGCCGCCTGATCGCACTTTTCTTTTATTCTTTTTTGTAGGGCCCGCTATGTTGAATTTTTCGTCTGTTAGTCGACGTACAAAAGCATTCACGTTGGTTGAACTGTTAGTAGTGATTGCCATTATTGGCATTTTGGTTGGACTGCTGCTGCCCGCAGTACAAGCGGCGCGCGAAGCAGCTCGACGCATGCAATGCCAAAACAATCTCAAGCAATTGGGACTGGCCATGCACATGCATCACGACACCTACAAAGTCTTTCCCTATCTTCGTTCCGGTGGCGGTCAGAATCGACACACATGGAGCATCCAGTTGATGCCGTTCATGGAACAGGGCAACCTCTTCAATATCTACAAAACCGCAATTTCTGGCGTTAGCCAAACCGACGGATTCAACAACCATACCGCCACTGATCCGGTAATGGTGGCGGCTCGGCAATCACAAATCACGACGTTCTTCTGTCCCAGTCGGCGCGGTACGCCATCGCTCAGCCCCATCACTACGGGCAGCACTGTTTTGGGTATGCCTTCCGATTATGCCGCCTGCACTGGCAATATTTCAGCCGCCCCAACCAACGGCGTGTTTCGATTGGTCAACTCGAACCATATGCGAGAGCGGACCCGGATGTCCGAAATTACCGATGGGACCAGCAATACGATCATGCTAGGCGAAAAGCACATCCAGCTAAACAGAGTGAACGATCCGATTCAAGATGGCGTGATCTTCAGCGGTTCGGAACAACAAACCTACTATCGCCGTGGCGGCGCAACGTGGCCTCTGGCCAATAGCAATTTAACCGCTCCCAATACGCAATTCGGTAGTTGGCACACAGGCGTTTGCCAATTCGCCTTCGCCGATGGCAGCGTGCAGGCTATCTCGACCAGCATCCCTGGCACTCAACTTGGTTTCCTGACGGCTGCCAATGACGGCAATGTGGTAACTATCGAGTAACTGCCAATAGCTGCGGGCGATTGTTGGAGGTCGCATCATGACAAAAGTTAACATCACCAAGATTCTTTTTGTGCTCATCGCACTGGCCAGCATCAGCGGCTGCAACTCCGGCCGCTATCCAGTGCTTGGGACCGCCAAGTACGCTGACGGTACGCCAGTGGAAGGCGGAACAGTGATTGCCGAAGGCGAGGTCGACGGCAAATTGGTTTCGTTGCAGGCGAACATTGAAGCCGATGGCACGTTCAAACTAGGCGGTGCAGATCCAGGCGATGGAGCGCTACCTGGTTCGTATCGTGCGATCATTATGCCGGTTGCTTTGGGTGACGCTGAACTTGCGGCCGGCAAGAAACCCTCGGTAGCGGGCAAGTTCACCAAGTTTGAAACGTCAGGTATCGAGTTTACCGTCCTAGAAGGCAAAACCGATTTGAATATCGTGGTGTCGAAATGATTCCGGTCAAAGCGAACTGCCTGACCGGTGAACGCTCGCCGGCGCAAATGCCAGTTGTTACACCATGAAACAGCACGTATCGAAGACTCGTGTCGATCAAGCCGGGACCTCGCTCGGCTTGAGACTTGGACGCTGTTTCTTGGCGGTTCTGGTGTGGTGCGGCTGGTGGTTTGGATTGCCCAATGAAAA
Source organism: Pirellulaceae bacterium (assembly GCA_020846515.1). Lineage (GTDB taxonomy): Bacteria > Planctomycetota > Planctomycetia > Pirellulales > Pirellulaceae > Aureliella. Next base: position 2,531 of record JADLDX010000607.1, on the reverse strand, counting down.
CGCCTTTTCGCAGACGCTGATCGATATTAATCCCGATAACGGCCGTAGCGATGTGCGGACGCCTGATGCCATCAACTGGCCAATCGGTTCCACCAAAAGTGCGCAAGTAAGTGCCGACGCCCTGGGTGTAGAACTACGCACGGTGACCAAAGGTTCACGGTTAAAGTTCGATTGGTGGAAAGCAGGATACGATGTAGGTGCCACGCTGGCTTCGGATGGCGTAACGACAGAGCAGCCTGGCGAGACCATCGAGCTGATACTCTCAGGCCTGGCACCGGGCAAACATACTTTACTCACGTGGCACAATCACACGGCAGCCGTTTCCGCGCCGCATCGCGTGGGTATCCAGGTTGGCAATGGGCCGGAGGTAGTGGTAAATGCCACTAGTCGCGTGACTCACGACGACGATGCGGCTACTGGTTATGTGGTTTTCGAAGCCGTGGCTGATCGCGAAACGATCGTGCGCATCCGGCCGCTGGACATAAACCAGTCTGCCATCTTGAACGGTTTACAACTGGATGTGACGGATGCCAGTCGTCAGGCTCGCAAACCATCGCCAGCGCATGCCGATGAGCATGTGGCGACGCGACCAATCCTTGCCTGGCAGCCGCCGCGTACCAGCGACGCAGCCAAACTGCACTATCGTGTGTATGCCGCTACCGATCGAGCCCGAGTGGCACGCGCGCAGCCTGGCGATGTTTGCCAACTCGGTACGACCTCTGACCTGAAGTTCGCGTTCACTGCGGACGATTGCTTGGAGGACTATTATTGGCGCGTGGATGTTGTCGATGGCGATTCCACGATACAAGGCCAGGTCTGGCGTTTTAAAATTGCTGAACTGGCCTTTCCCACCGCCGAAGGCTATGGTCGCTTTGCCATCGGCGGTCGTGGTGGACGCGTTATTGAGGTCACCCATTTAGAAGATTCAGGGCCTGGTTCCCTGCGCGCGGCGGTGGAAGCTGAAGGGCCAAGAACCGTGATCTTCAAGACGGGTGGTACGATTCGGTTGAAGAGCAAGTTAATCATCCACAATCCTTACATTACCATCGCTGGCCACACGGCGCCCGGCGACGGCATTTGTGTGCGCGGTTACACCTTTGGTTGTATGGGAGCGCATGATGTCATCATGCGTCATGTGCGCATTCGGGTCGGCGACGAATCGGGGCAGACCATGGACGGTACCGGTTTTGCCAGTACGGATCATGCGATCTTCGATCATTGCTCCATCTCTTGGAGCATCGATGAAGCCGTCAGTTCGCGCAGCGCCAAGAACATCACGTTTCAGCGATCGATTGTGGCTGAGGCGTTAAACATCGCTAATCATCGCAAGTACGAAGCGGGCAAAGGGCACTCATTTGCGGGCAGCATTTCTGGTGACGTAGGCAGCTTTCATCACAATTTGCTGGCCCACTGTGCGGGCAGAAACTGGAGCCTGGCGGGTGGACTGACTCGCGGCGGCAACTTCGCTGGCCGATTGGACATTCGAAACAATGTCGTTTTCAATTGGCAGCATCGTACCAACGATGGAGGCGTCAAGACTCTTAATCTGGTGAACAATCTCTACCTGCCCGGCCCAGCCACTCGCGTATTTCATTTGCTCAAACCCGATGTGGGCCAGGCACATGATCGTCAGCAATACTTTGTGACAGGCAATCGCATGGAAGGGCGTTACACGGAAGACGGCGATAACTGGAGCGATGGTGTCGTGCTGGCGGCAGAGTTCGTCGAGGCAGTGAAACTTACGGAACCATTTTGTGAGCCGCATGTCACCACAGACTCGGTGGCTAATCTGCTGGACAATGTGTTATCCGATGTAGGGGCCAATCATGCAGGTTGGGACGCGGTGGATCAGCGCGTGGTGACTGACGTGCGCGCTCGGCAAACATCAGCCACTGGCAGTCGATCGGGCTTGCCGGGCATCATCGACTCGCAGAGTGATGTCGGTGGCTGGCCAGAATTACAGCCCGGAATCGCACCGCCGGACAGTGACCACGATGGATTGCCCGATGCATGGGAACTGGCCCATAACTTGAATCCGCATGTCCCTAGCCATAACGCTCGCATGCCTGGCTCGAGAGTGACGGCACTGGAAGTTTATTTGGCTCAACTGGCTGCTCGTCCCAAGATGCCGAAGAGTCATCCGCGACCCTGAACTCTCCCCGACCTGCCAACGCTGTGAAGCATGTTTGCTCGTGAAACCCGGCATTTGTAGCGGTTGGGCGCAAGCCCTCCGGTTCCTATAACTTCCGGGATATACCGGACGGCTTGCGCCGTTCCGCTTCTAAAATGCTTCACCTTCGGTCTGACGATTACTTTACCGATAAAGTAATTGCTTTAGCCAGCTTACTCGCGACGAGCTGGTTTGAGTGTTTTCGTCGTAAGTTGCAGCTTCTGTTTTCATTTGACGCTGCAAGACTTGCGACTGCTGGAGCATTACCTTGGCGAAAATGGCGTCGCCGTTCTGCATCCAGTTCATGACTGAACTGATAACGAGTTCTTTCAAATATGCGAAGGAGAATCCATCAGTTGCT
>JADLDX010000606.1 GCA_020846515.1 Pirellulaceae bacterium | reverse complement strand
AGCGCATAGGCACGGATCTTTTGCGCCAAACCGATGCCCCGACCTTCTTGCGGCAGATACACCAAGACGCCGCGACCTTCGGCAGCGATCATTTCCAAGGCCATGCGCAACTGATCGCCACAATCACAACGCAGCGACTGCAATAGATCACCGGTGAAGCAACTGCTGTGCATACGCACCAGCGGCGCAGGCTGCGTCGCAGCGTCAGCCGCAAAGTCGCCCATGAAAATGGCGATCGGTTCTTGTGTTTCGAACTGGACGTTGTAGACGGCGATCTGAAAGTCGCCGTATTTGGTTGGCAATTTAGCCGAAGCGACTCGTGAGACCAGCTTTTCATTGACCCGTCGATGCGCGATCAATTGCTCGATCGAAATAATTTCCAAGTGGTGCTTTTCAGCCAGGGCCAAGAGATCGTCTCTGGTCGCGCGATCACCGGACTCGTCGAGAATCTCAGTCAGCACGCCAGCGGGAGCCAGGCCAGCCATGCGAGCCAAATCGACCGCAGCCTCCGTATGTCCGGCGCGACGCAGCACACCTCCTTCCATCGCCAACAGCGGATACACATGCCCAGGACGCACAAAGTCGTTGGGTTGGGACGTGTCGCTGGCCAATCGCCGGATCGTCTCCGCCCGCTCGGCGGCCGTGATGCCCGTTTTCGAGCCCGCATGATCGACAGGCGTCATAAAGGCAGTTTGCAGCGGCGCCGTGTTATGGTCGACCAGCGGCCGCAGGTCCAGCCGTTGGCTGGTCGCCGGCAAGATGGGGCAGCACAATTGACCGCGCCCGCCCAGCATAAAGTTGATCGTTTCCGCCGTCACCATCTGCGCGGCACAGATGTAATCGCCTTCGTTTTCACGATCTTCTGCATCGACTACGATCACTACTTCGCCCCGGCGAATTGCATCGGTGGCTGCTTGGATGGAACTGTATTTTGAATTTTCGGTTGTCATCGAGTCGTACGATCGGGTTTCAATAAAATGAATTGTGAGCGGGCAATGGTCCGCCAGAGTCACTACTTACAGCGGAATCGGCGCAAGCCGTCCGGTTCCACTTGGCTTTTCTTTACTTAAAGCGGAATCGGCGCAAGCCGTCCGGTTCCGCCTGGTCTTTCTCGGAGAAACACCGGGCGGCTTGCGCTGCTCTGCTTAAATTTAAACGGTCTTGCCCAACAACGGAACAAGCTTACCAACCATGGCTTTCTGGCAATTCGCTATTATAGAGGCAGCACGCGCGGTACGTAACGCGACTTGAACCGAGTTAACCGATGAACGATCAGCTTATTAATAACAAAATTGCATTTTGGCCCCGCTCCGGAGCCGCGAGCACACGGACAGCCATGCGCTGGATGGTCGCGGTCATTTCAGCCCACTGTCAAAAAATGGCTGGCAGCCATTCGTTCCCATGTAAATCGATCGCATTTAAGTGGATCGCCAGCGCAGCACTGCTCCTCGTCGCTGCCTTCGCGACGGCCCGGCCCTTGGCTGCCGAGGATCGCCTGGATCTCAAACGACCCATTCGCGCTACCACGGATCTGGTGTTTGCCGAGGTGAATGGCGAGAAAATTCGGGCTGATATCTACCGGCCCGATGATTCAACCAGCCAACCTGGCGTGCTGTTGATTCACGGCGGAGCCTGGAGCGCCGGCGATAAATGGAACATGCGCGATCATGCCCGCGAGCTGGCGCAGGCCGGATACGTAGCCGTTTCGATCAATTATCGCCTGGCACCGAAGCATAAATACCCTGCCCAGATCGATGACTGTCGTAGCGCCCTCAAGTGGATGCATCAGGTGGCGGGCGAGTATCTAATCGATACGCAGCGATTGGCCGTGTATGGTTATTCGGCAGGTGGACATCTGGCGGCGTTGTTGGCCACCGACCCCATCGAAGGCCTGCCGCGCATAAAAGTCGCCGTCTTAGGTGGCGCCCCCTGCGACTTGACCTTCGTACCTGAAGATAGTCGAGTCATTGCACACGTATTGGGTGGCACGCGGGCAGAATTACCACAAGTGTATCGCCAAGCCTCGCCGCTGACCTATTGCACGGGTGATGACTGTCCAACCTTTTTCTTTCATGGTCAAAGTGACTTGATCGTTCCGCCAGAATCCAGTCGCATCATGTTCCAACGACTGAAAGATTTAGGGGTAATGACTCAGTATTACTCGGTGGAGAAGCAGGGACATCTTGTCAGCTTTATCCACCCCACGGCTCGACAGGCGGCTATTGAGTTCTTGAATAAACAGTTGCGATCGGAACCTTGATGCTGCCTCGCGAAGAGTACGTTGAGCAAGCCCATTTCTTTCGGACGCTCGTCGAACGAGTCGGACAGAACTTGCCGCTGCAAGAGCTGCTGGAGCAATCGCGTTACGAAATCTTAGCCACGACCAAATTGCCGATGGCCATCGATTTGATGCTGGCTGAACTAAAGCATCGCGGACAGATGAGTAGTGGTATGGCCGTCTTACGACACTACTTTACGCCCTTTCAAACATTTCTAGTGGCTGAAGCGGAGACCGATCGCGGCCGCTTTGACTATCGCACAGCCCTGCGTATTCTGGCGGCCGAGGCGGATTATCGAAGTCGAGAGATCAATCTCCAGGGTTTGTTCTTTTTTGAGTTCGAAGCCATGTCCCGCAACCGCTTGAACTACGATCGTGGCCTGAAAGCCATGGCGGAGGATTCGACATTTCCCGGCGACTGGAAAGTATGGCTACTAAACGTGCGACGCCAATTGGGACTGATCGATCTGGCAGACTTGATCTATGCCCGCAGCGAATTGTTTCATCTGCGAGCATCCCAGATTGAAGACGACCGCGTGCTCGATCCGGTACTGTTTGGAATGCAGGAAGGCAAAATCGCGCAGGCCAATCGGCGCAAGGATACCCTGTTCTTGTTTGCAGCCATGCAGCGACACTTGAGCTACCCCGGTGTCCCAAAACAAGAACCAGTGGATACCTTGCCCGCCCTGATCCCGCAAATCCAACGGCGTTTAGAGCGGCTGGAGTCTCGCATTAAACTGCTGGAAGACGAACAACGCGGGGGCATCGACATCACCAAGTTTTACACGGGCAAGGGCCCCGAACCACCCGACGATATCCTGGGATAATCACAGCCATGATCGAATTAACTCTCGACCAAGAGTTGGCTGGCCTATCGATTTTGGCACTCGAGGTCGAGCATGTGCAGGTTTTGCCGGCCTCGGTCAAACTCCGCTTGTGGGCCGACGATATGGCGGCTCAAGCGGTCGAACATTCCAGATTGCCGGCGTCTGAAAAATTGCGAGTCGCCGTGCGGCAGATGCTCAAGTTTGGCAAGTTCAAAGCGTCTGGACGCAGCAAGCCGGCGCAGGAATATCTCATGCGCTGCGCGTTGGAAGAAGGCTCACTGCCACGCATCAATGGACCAGTCGATGTGCTGAATACCTGCAGCCTGGCCGGTGGCCTGCCCATCTCACTGCTGTCGTTGGCCAAGTGCTCGCGCAGCTTGCATGTTCGCCGCGGCACTGAAGGCGAAGGTTATGTGTTTAACTCGATCGGTCAAGTATTGGATGTGCAAGACTTGGTCGTAACTTGCGACGCCAGCGATTCAACCTCTCGCCCCGTGGGCAGCCCTATCAAGGACTCGCTGGCCGGTAAAATCGAGTCCGACGACACGGCTCTCGTAGCCATTATCTATGCCCCGCGTGATCCCGTTGGTCTAGCCACCGCTGAACAAACCGCGCGTGTCCTGGCTGAAAGCTTGACGACTTTCTGCGACGCGCGCATCGGGGTCACGATCACGCTGTGACTCGTTTAACAGTCAGCCGTAGGCGTACTCGTTTAACAGTCAGCCGTAGGCGTACTCGTTTAACAGTCAGCCGTAGGCGTACTCTGTCTTGCGGCAGCATTGCCCACACCTGGAAATCCAGTACGCCTGCGGCTGACTGTTAAACGAAGTTAGCGTACGACAGTGGCGGCCATACCAGCTTGATTGGCGTCGCGTCCCCAAGTGGCCGATGGACGCGAAGCGACGTTCATCGGAGCGGCATAATTGGCTTGCGAACCAGCCAAGGGTGCGGTGGCGCTGCGCACAATGTTGCGCAGGCCACTGACCGGAGCAGTGATCAGCGTACCGGGTTGCCAAGGCAGCATGCGCTGCTGGGATAACACAGGCACGCTGGCTAGCAGCGGTTGACTGTTACTAGCTGGATAAGCCACAGGATAGTTGACCGGGTAATTGACCGGATTGGTCCCAGGATAAGCGGCAGGCGGCTGGTTGCGCGCGACTGCAGCGGGTGATTGACCGAAGGCAGGGCGTTGATAAGCAAACGCGGTTGGACTAGCGACGCCCGCTGGCCCCACTGCGTTTTGTGGCAGCTTGCGCAGAACTACTTGCGTTACCTTTTGAGTCGTGGTGACCGGTTCATCAACTGGTACTTGCTCGGTGCGCGAGATCATCTTCACGACCGGTACTTGTCGCGTAATCATAGTGGTCTGTGGGACCCAGCGCGTGACCGGTACATATTCGTAAGCGTAGGTCGGTTCCGCTAGCGGATTCCACCAACCCTTGAGCCGCTGCTGCATGACGTATTCCGTGGTAGCCACGTAGGTCGTCTGCGGCACTTGCTGGTTCTCCAACACGGTTTGAGGCGTCATTACCGTGCGGTCTACATATTTGCGCCGCCACTGCGTCACCGGTTGCTCGACCGTTTGCAACTCTTGCTGATAGAGTTCGCCGGTGCGTGGATCGCGAATCAGAGGCGCCTGCGTAGCCGCCGTTGTCGCCCCGCCCCCATTGGCTGCTGGCGTCGCACTGGTAGATGAATCCGTGGCTTGAGACTGGCCCTGGGTTTGGGCTCGACCCTGTGCAGGCGGACAAACACCGGCCGCGACCCACGCGATCACGCTTGCGATTGCTAGCATTCTTTTCATAAAGAGTCCCAAACGCTATCTATCCGCCAGCAGTGAAGGTAGGCCACTGAGAAGTGTTATCGGCCGAGATTTACTGTGACAAACAGTTCTGGGTACGAAATAAACCGCTCTTGGGTTGGCTAGGATGATTTGCTAAGGTGCGGCGTCATTCCAGTCATTCATCGCAGAGGAAACGAGAGTGAGGCAGCGATCCGATTGCAGCCGAATCAACGCAAGGGCCGTGTGGGGCAACTACCTTACACGTGTCTCGTTCGTCTGCGCTGCCGCGGTCATGGCTATCGTGTTTTCGGGCTGTGGCCTACTGGGCAGTGGTACTCAGCTCAAGCAGCTTCAAGCCGAGAATGACAAATTGGTGGCTGAGTATCGGGCAGGCCGAGAGCGGTTGGCTAAACTGCAGGCAGCCAATGCTGATTTGGAAGCTCGTGTCAACGAAGCAGAAAAGTTGCTGGCGCGATCCGGTCACAGCTTACCATCCAGTCGACTGTCGCAAGCCCCCGCGCGTGGACCGGCCTTTACGACCCCTGGTGCCAACTCAAATTCTGGGGCCGCAGGCGTAGGGTCGATTCCACCCTATGTACCGCCCGCGATTCCTTCGCTGCCCAACCAGGGGCGGCCCTCTTCGTCATCGCCTGGCCCAAACGGTTCGACGGATCAAGATCCCGTCAAGTGGCGGCCCATGCGACGGCAATAAGCCTAAGCGGCCTTGCGCTGCTTTCGCCCAGTCAACCTCGCCACTACAATCTGACGCTTGGTACGGGTCCCTGAAGCCTATGGGGCCCAAGTTGTTTTCTATTTTTGCCAGGCGCATGCCCCGATATGTCAAGCAGTTCGAGTCAACCGTCGGTCGGGATCATCATGGGCAGTCGTTCCGATTGGGAGACGCTCAAGGGTGCGGTCGATGTACTGGATGAGTTTGGTATTGCCCACGAGTGCCGAGTGGTCTCTGCGCATCGCACACCCGCTTGGATGGTCGAGTATGCGACGACGGCGGCCCAGCGTGGCTTGCAAGTGATCATTGCCGGCGCCGGTGGAGCTGCTCACCTCCCAGGCATGGTCGCTTCGATGACGCACTTGCCCGTCTTGGGTGTGCCCGTGCAGAGCAAGAGCCTCAGTGGCTTGGACTCGTTGCTCTCGATTGTGCAGATGCCAGGCGGAATTCCTGTGGGCACATTGGCCATTGGTGCCGCTGGTGCGAAGAACGCAGGTTTGCTGGCCGCCCGCATACTCGCCTTACAAGACGAAGCTTTATCGAAGCGATACCAACAATGGTCGGCGGCGCAGACGCAAGCCGTGATGAACGACAGTCTGCTGCAATAACGTGCGTTTTTGTTACCTCTTTTTGGTTGGGAGTGGTTGGAATTGGAGCAGATTAATCCAGGCAGTTGGCTAGGCATCTTCGGCGGTGGGCAACTGGGGCGCATGTTTACCCACGTCGCGCAAGCCCGCGGCTATCATGTGGCCGTTTTTGATGCTGAACCAATTTGCCCGGCCGGACAGGCCGCTGATCGACATCTCTGCCCCACAAACGTCGACGACCAAGGCCGACAGCAGGACGAACATCCTGAAACCGACCAAGCACTTACTTCGAACCATGAACAGGGTACCGACCATTGCCTGGAGTTGGTCGAGACCTTTGCGCAAGGTTGCCGAGCGATAACGCTCGAGTTCGAAAACGTACCGGCAGCCTGGCTGAAGAGCGCCGCGCGGTATAGTCTCACACGTCCGGGGGCTGAGTTTCTTGAGGTGTGTCAGAATCGCGTGCTGGAAAAATCATCATTGCGTTCAGCCGGATTTCCGGTCACGCCGTTCTTGCCCATTCAATCAGCAGATGATGTCATTCACGCGGGTTCGAAACTGGGTTGGCCTTTGGTGATCAAGACCAGTCGATCGGGCTATGACGGTAAAGGGCAAGCGGTGGTGCGATCGCCCGAGGGGGCGAGTGATGCGTGGGCATCGCTGAATACCGACGATGCGATTGCAGAACAACGCATCGACTTTGTGGCCGAGTTGTCGATGTTGGGAGCACGCAATGCGGAAGGACATGTGATCACTTACCCCTTGGTGGAGAACTCGCACGCCAATCATATTCTGGACATCTCGCGATTACCGGTCAGCCCGTCATTGCTCGAGTACGAGCAGGATGCGCGTGAAATTGTCGCCGGTGTTGCCAGCCACTTTAAGGTAGAAGGATTGTTTTGTGTCGAGTTCTTTGTCGATGCACGATTGGGCTTGATGGTCAATGAGATGGCGCCGCGGCCCCATAACTCGGGCCACCTGACGATCGAAGCCTTTCCCACCAGCCAGTTTGAACAACAATTGCGTGCGATCTGCAATCTGCCCTTGGGGCGCACTGATCGCTATCGCCCGGCGGCCATGGTAAATCTGCTGGGTGACTTGTGGTTTGAGCCCGATGGGACGCGCCGGCCCGATCTGCAATGGTCCAAGGTATTTGAGGCCAATGACGCCCACTTGCATCTGTACGGTAAAGCTCAGCCACGTGTCGGGCGCAAAATGGGACACATCACTTGCACCGCGGCCACGGCTGAGGAAGCTGTCGAGCGGGCGGTGCGACTGCGGGCTGCGTTGGTTTGATCTGGAGTTCTGCAGATTATGAGATTGGCGATGATGAGTCGGGCTAAACCGTACGCTAGCGATTAGAAGCGGTACGGCGCAAGCCGTCCGGTACCGACGTCGATTTGCTAGGAAACTCACCGTACGGCTTGCGCCGTTACGCTACAAATCAGAGTTTTTGGCCCATGTTATGATCGACGCCAAAAAAAACCCCATCGCCAGCACATGCTGGCGATAGGGTCGGAACAGAGAAGAGGCCGAATAAATAGGTCGATCTGAATTCAAGGGAATGCGTCGGCAACGCGACGGCCTTCGGTCCGATCGTCCTCTATCTTTTATTGTGAACAAATGCGGACCGATTGTCTATCCTTTTCCAGCCACCGTTTTCTGACAAAATGGGCTGCGCAGCCTGCGAGTGGGCAGCTAGCGAGTGTGCGGCGCGTGTACAGCCAGCCTGCATATCACCAGCCTGTGAGCGGCCTGTATGGGGCT
>JADLDX010000605.1 GCA_020846515.1 Pirellulaceae bacterium | reverse complement strand
TAAACGGCTGTCCACACGAATGTTGCGAGTACGAAATTCTTGATCGCCACAAAACGAGAACTGGCTGGCCAGACGTCGTAGACGACCGACATTCTTGGGATCATCCAATAACTGACGGAGCATTGGCAATCGCGCGCTATGCATGAACATCACACCATCCATGTACTGAACGCCATGTTGTTGGCAGGCGTGAAGCATCTCGCGAACTTGTGTTGCATCGACAGCCGCAGGTTTTTCGGCCAGCACATGTTTGCCCGCTTCGGCGGCTCGTACCACCCATTGATGCCGCATCGCCGTGGGTAGCGGAATGTAAACCGCATCCACATCATCGCGCTCAAGCAATGCCTCGTAGGGTGCGATAGCCGTTATGGCATTGGCATAGGGCACGTCAGCACGACACTCGTCGATGAACTGTTGGGCCGCGGCCTGCGTGCGACTGGCCACGGCAGTGATGGTGGCATTTGTCGCGGTTCGAATACCGCGCCAGTGCTTGCGGGCAATGCCCGCGGTACCCAATATTCCCCAACGGCATACAGACTGCGTCATTCGGATCGCTTTCGAGAGTGGTTGTAGGCTAGCCAGCTTGACTAGCGATAACTAGCGCTTAATTGGTTAGGTACGAAGAGTCATGCGCGGAGAATGTCTCCGCGCATGTCAATGAAACAGAAGCCTGAACCGTTTTCGGGTGCCAGGCTATGAAGGTTACACACGATAAAGACGCGCTAACGCGATAGCAGGGGCCGTAGAGCCCTATACAGTTTCTGGAACGACATACGGCGCTCGATACTCGCGCTTGAGCAGTTGATTGGCGGCTTCCGCATGCGGCCCGACGAACTTCTCTTGCTTGACGTCGATTGACAACATCGGGCTAAGCTTGATTTGGGAACTCGCCAATTCAACGCCATAAGCCTTCAAATGCTGCTGCATCTCGGTCAGCAGACTGTGCCAAATCTCATCTTTGACCTGGCTGGCTGCTTCAACCGAGTAAGCCGAGCCGGTTTGATAGGCGATGTTGGCCAGATTGCACCAGCCAGTCGAATGATGACCCACTTCCACATCTGTGTTCAATTTGGCTGGGTTGCCTTCGCGCACGCAGGCGATGAAGTTCTCTTGATGCAAGCGACCACCGCTATTGCCGGAGAACTTGCGGATCTCTTTACCTGCCGCATCAAAGGCTACGCCTCGACCGCGTTGGCCTTCAAATCGTCCACCCTCGCAGTAGACCACGTACCCGCTGCCGGGACCTGGATGGGCTGGTGAATTGTTCGCTTTTGGTGCAGCGGGCAGATTAGACAATCCAATGACCACGGGGATACTTCCCGTATCGAAGTATACGAAGTGCACGTTGGGGGTTTCACCGGCGTCGTTCCAAGCTACGCGACCACCACCGCCAAAAATTCGCTGAGGCAAGGTGACCTTATCAAGAAACACATTGTTCCGCAGATCATCCAACACATGGACGCCCCAGTTCCCCATTTCTCCGGAACCGGTATTCCAATCCCAGTGCCAATCGTATTGCAGTTTTTCGCGATAGATCGGCCGCTTCTGGGCTGGTCCCAACCATAGGTCATAAGCGACACGCGAGTCGATCTCCAACGGCTTGTCCAATTTGCCGATCGGTGCGCGAACTCCATAGCGATTGACACGCGCCGTCAATAGTTTGCCCAGCGCTTGATCTTCATGCAGAAACTTCTTGATCTCTGCCTGCATCGGATCGGATCGCTGTTGCGTGCCAACCTGGCACACGCGTTTGTACTTACGAGCGGCCGCGATGGTCTGCTGGCCTTCCCATTGGCTATGTGAAAGCGGCTTTTCGACGTACACATCTTTGCCAGCTTGCATGGCCCATATCGCGGCCAGGCAGTGCCAGTGATTGCAAGTCGCGATCACTACGGCATTGATGCTCTTGTTGTCCAGTAGAGCTCGCAGGTCGGTGTAGGTGGTCGCATCTGGAAAACGTTTCTTGGCATCGGCTGTTCGCTTTTCATCGGGATCACACAAGCCAACGATTTTGACGCCAGGCATTTTACCGAAAACGCCCATGTGTTCGCCGGCGCGACCACCGCAACCAATCATACCGATATTGATCTCATCATTGGCCAATGCCGCCGCGGCAGGACGGGCGGTTGCCAAGACCGCGCCGGTCGCGGCCGTAGACAGGACAAAGTTTCGTCGCGATAACGTGCGGGGTAGATGGGTCACTGGCCAAATCTCCTGGGATAGGACTGGGTTTGGAAGGGCGCGAGGATTGTTTACAAGGGTTCAAGTGGAAGGGTGCGCGATGTTTCGTTGGGGTGGCGTGAGGGCGATTATAGCTCAAGCCGCCCTAACTGCCAAAGTAGACCTGCCGACCGATAGTCTGATCGGTCAAGAGTCAAAAATTGCCGGCGGCGAACGCTCCGGAATGCTGGTCGAGACGCCTGGGGAAATAGGTGGTTTTCGAGGAATGCATAGCCTGCGGTGCCGTTGCTGGTTCTACCGGAAGTACTGGATATTCCACCTTTACGTCGACGATGACTGGGTCTGAGTTGTTGTGTCATCCGATTCGTGGAGTGCCGTTATGAGTCGTTCTCGCTTGATTCGTACCTTGGCCTTGTCGGTCGGCGTCGCTGGCTATCTGAGCTCGTCGCTGTCTGGTGATTTATTAGCAGGCCAGTGCGACCGCGGTTGCGACGGGACCAAAGGCCAATGCCAATGCCAGTGCACGCCTGGTCCAGGCCTGCTCGATTCGCTCGACCAGTTCGCAGCCAAGCTGGTCAAGAAGTCTGCGCACCGGCCTTCGATCCTGAGTGCTTTTAAACTCAAGTCTGCTCAATGTGATGAGCCAGCTTGCGGCCTAGAACCGGCCTGCGGTACAGAACCGACTTGTGGTACAGAGCCAGTCTGTGGTTGTGAACCAACTTGTGGCACTGAACCAGCCTGTGGTTGCGAGTCCCATGGTGCAGCCGAGGCGAGTTGTGGTTGTGCTGGTTCGGGCTACAGCCATGCCGCCGGCCCTATCCACTATCCGCCGCAAATGCAATCTCGAGTCCAAC
>JADLDX010000604.1 GCA_020846515.1 Pirellulaceae bacterium | reverse complement strand
TAAACCCGATGGCCTATCAAGTGCTCGACAACGTAGCCACGGCTGTCTTCCGTTACTTTCCCCGCCAGCGCGTGGCCATCGAAGCCCACACGGATTCGAGCAACGTGACCGGCGGTGCGTTCGCAACGCCCTATCAATTGGCCACCGTGCAAGCTCAAGCGGTGATGGATCAATTGGTTCGCCGCAATACGCTGCCCACGCGACAATTGGCCGTGGTGGCTCATGGACCAAACTTCCCAAGAGCCGATAATCAACCGGCCGCTGGTCGCGCAGAGAATCGCCGTATCGAGTTCGTGGTCTACCCCGAGATGTTCTAGGCGGCCGCTCGTTTAACAGTCAACCGCAGGCGTACTCTCGTGCTTTCGTTTAACAGTCAGCCGCAGGCGTACTGGCTCTTGTCAGCGGCTGACGGGCAAACGCTCATCGTCAAAGTACGCCTGCGGCTGACGGGCAAACGCTCATAGTCAGAGTACGCCTGCGGCTGACTGTTAAACGAGTACGCCTACGGCTGACTGTTAAACGATGTACGTCTATAGCTGGTCTGATACACGGTATCTACCACAGCGTCAGTTCCCAAGGTCCGGCACCGCTTGCACCGGTTGGCAGCTTGACATAGCCCACGCTCTTGGCCAGCGAGATCAGATCTCCAGAGCCGCGATTGTCAACGTATTCGGCTTGCCCATCAGTGGTCAGTTGTACCAGGCGATACCACTGCAGATTTAACTGCTTGGTATCTGCGCGGCTGATCATCACTCGTGGCTGGTTTGGCAGTAGGTCGTGGATACCAGCCAGGCACTTCAGCAGTGGCAGCGAGATGGCTGAAGCGGTAACGGCCACGCTGACCGGGTTGCCTGGCAAGCCGATGATTAGTTGAGTTCGCTCTTTCGTCAGTGGACCAGCAGACATGATGCGCACCGCGCCTAAGACGGGCTTGCCAGGTCGAATCGGCAAGCGGTGAAACACAATCTCGCCGCCGATGTCAGCGATGGCAGCGGGCACATGATCGGTGTCGCCCATCGATACACCGCCGGTCAGCAAAATGGCATCGGCCTGTTCACAACTTCTTAGCGCGCTGACGACACCCTCGAGAGTATCGTTGACTCGGGCGCGCGAGATGACTTCGATCCAGGGATGACGTCCAAGCGCGGCCAATAGTGTGGGACCATTGGAATCGCGAATTTGCCATGGTTGGACCGGTTGCCCAGGTGCAATCAGTTCGTCACCCGTATTCAGAATGGCCACGCGCACTGGACGGTGAACCATCACGGTTGGGCCGGCTACCGAAGCCACTGCGGACATCGCCGCGCTGGATAGCCAAGTGCCCTTGGGCAAGATCGGACTGCCGCCGAGAGCGTTTTCGCCGCGCATGCGAATGTTCATTCCAGGTTTCAAGTCGCCGACGGGCACGTTCAATTGAACTTCAGCGGGTGATTCGATCGTTAGCTCCCGCGGTATCACACAATCCGCTTGGTCCGGTACCGGCGCACCGGTGAAGATGCGGACGGCAGCCCCGGCTGGTAGGTCCGGCGCGGGCCAGCCAGCCATCGCAGTCTGGGCGATCGGTAGAGTCGATGACCGGGCCGCGTCAGCCATGCGCAGGGCATAGCCATCCATGGCCGAGACATTCAACGGTGGGCTGTCTCGATCGGCGCACAGCGGTTCCGCCAAGACGCAACCGGCGACTTCCTCCAGTGGTGTGGCTTGACTTTCGACGCAGGTGAGTCGCTCGGCCAACTGCATGATGGCCGCAGTAATTGGGTCAATCTGTGGTAGGGACATAAGCAATGATTCGAAAAAGCACTTGAGCTGGAATTATTTTGGGCAAAGGCACATTTGGCAGACGGAACATGACGAAGGCCTATCTTCCGTCAAACTGGCTGCGTATCTATCATAGAGAGATGACAAACACACGCGACCAACTTTTGCGAAACCTGCGACGACAACTGGTTCCTCAAGTAGCCTTGCCCGAGGTCGTTGACGGGCCATGGATAACGTTTGACCAGCCGCTGGAAAAGTTGGCTGAAGTACTAAAATTTGTCGGTGGCACATGCGTGCGGGTGGAAAACGTCGGCCAAATCGAGGAGTCGCTCAAGAAATTTCCTCAATATCAATCGGCCAAACGCATATTTTCCGCTGTCGACGGGCTGGCTGGGAACGTGCAAATCGACCATGTCGAGAACGCGCACGACTTGGAAGACCTGGACTTTGTTATCTACCCTGGTCAGTTTGCGGTTGCTGAAAACGGAGCGGTGTGGGTTACCGACCAGCAACTGAAGCATCGGGTAGTGTTCTTCATCACCCAGTATCTGGTCTTGGTACTGAGCGAGCGAGACGTACTGGATAACATGCATCAGGCGTATGCTCGGGCCGTCCCGCCGCAACCGGGCTTCGGGCTCTTCCTCTCAGGCCCTAGCAAGACCGCTGACATCGAGCAGTCCCTTGTGATTGGTGCCCATGGTTGCCGGCAGATGCAGTTGTATCTGCTACCCTGAGATCAACTTTGAGCCCGATGGCTGGATCGTTTTTCATTCGGCATCACCCTACATAACAGCGTTGCGCTGGTGTGCTCGTACGACCAGTCGCCAACCACAACCATGGTCAACCAAGTCTCCATGATTCAACTCGACAAGTCCGGTTCGCGTGTGCGCAAGATGTTCGAGGAGATTGCGCCTCGGTACGATCTGATGAATCATGTGTTGTCATTGGGCATCGACATCAGTTGGCGCAAGCGTACGGTTCGCGAGTTGCGGTTGGATGGCGTAGAGCCGATTCTCGATTGTTGTACTGGCACTGGTGATCTGGCATTGATGTTGTCGCGCCGCGTGGGATCGGGCGTGCGGGTGATTGGTACCGATTTTTGTTTACCTATGCTTACTAGAGCGGAAAAGAAAAAGACAACTGCGGGCGAAGGCGACGCGTCCGAAGTCGAATTCTTGGAGGCTGATACTCAATCGCTGCCCTTTCAAGATGGTACTTTTCAAGCGGTGACCGTCGCTTTTGGACTGCGAAACGTTGAGGATACCGATCAAGGCCTGCGCGAGATGACTCGCGTCTGTCGACCAGGTGGTCAAGTGGCGGTGCTTGAATTCTCCAAACCAACCGCACCGGGATTGCGACAAGTCTACTCGGCTTATTTCAAGTATGTTCTGCCACGCATCGGCCAGTCCATCGCGCGCAACGGACAAGGGGCTTACGAATATTTGCCCAGCAGTGTGACTGAGTTTCCTTGTGGTCAGGCGCTGGCCCAGCGCATGCGTGACGTGGGCTTAAAAGATATTCGTATCATTCCACTGACTTTTGGTATCGCTACCCTCTATGTCGGGGAGCGTTAGGGATGGATAACCAGGTCAGCGACCGACCTTCCCTGCCCATCGTGTTGGCAGTCACGGGTGCCAGCGGAGCCATTTATGCTGTGCGTTTGCTGCAAATGTTGCTAGCCAGCGGTCGGCAGGTGCATGTAACGATCAGCCCTTCGGGCGCGTCGGTGGTAAAGCAAGAGTTGGGGCTGGACCTGAAACTGAGTGAGCGGGGTTGTGACCTGGTCGGTTTTTTGCGCAGCGGAGTAGAGCCCAAGACAACTGCCAATATAGAAATTCTCGATCAAGCGCTGGCTGCCTTGTCGGCCGGCCATGCCCACTTTCATCATTACCAAGACTATTTTACGCCCATCGCCAGTGGCTCGTTCTTGACCGAAGCCATGGTCGTGTGTCCTTGTTCTGGCGGTACGCTCAGCGGAATCGTGCGATCGAACAGTGGTAATTTGATCGAACGGGCCGCCGAAGTTCATCTTAAGGAACGTCGGCCATTGATCGTCGTACCGCGCGAGACGCCGCTAAGTACTTTTCAAATCGAAAATATGTTGCGAGCCTCTCAAGCTGGCGTGGTGGTGTTGCCTGCGGCTCCTGGTTGGTACCACGGTGTCACAGAGTTGTCGGATCTGGTCGATTTCGTAGTGGCTCGTATCTTGGACCAACTGCGTTTGCCGCATCAGCTCATGCGTCGCTGGGCCAGCCCCTGACTAACCCTCCCTTCGGGAGGGTCGCAAAAACAGGCGCTACTGCAGCCTGTT
>JADLDX010000603.1 GCA_020846515.1 Pirellulaceae bacterium | reverse complement strand
TGAAAAGCGGTTTTCCCTCGGCGTCGATGGCTGCCCGCTTCTCTGTACGGACCACGAAGGGGCGAACGCGGTCGGCCGCGATACTGCTCACGTCCGGGAAACTGTCGCGGTCTAGAAGCTGCATCAAACGGTGAAACTGGTCCGTCTTGCCCTGATGGGGCGTCGCAGAAAGCAGGAGCAAATATGGCGCAGCCTCGGCCAAGGCTACGCCCAGCTTGTACCGCGCAACCTGGTCTGTGCTTCCGCCCATCCGGTGAGCTTCGTCGATGATCACCAGATCCCACGATGCGGAGATCAGGTCTTCAAAGCGTTCACGGTTGTAGGTCTGGAGCTGCTCGGCGCTCCAGCCGCGCCGACCTTCCATTGGCTTCACCGAATCCAGCGAACAGATCACCTGATCATGCACGCGCCAGAGATTTTCCTCATCGTTTCGCCACTGCCGAAAGGCGGACAGCTCTGCCGGTTCAACGAAGGTGAACTGCTCGCCGAAATGCAGGCGCATCTCGGCCTGCCATTGTCGAACAAGTCCCTTGGGCGCGACAACCAGGATCCTGCGCGCCATGCCGCGCAGCTTCAGCTCGCGCAAGATCAGACCGGCCTCGATGGTTTTGCCAAGGCCTACTTCATCCGCGAGCAGGTAGCGGATTCTGTCGCGGCTCATGGCGCGGCCAAGCGCATAAAGCTGGTGGGGCAGCGGCACCACGCTCGACTGGATCGGCGCGAGGAGCAGGTTGTCCTCCAGGGCGTCCAACAGCTTTGCCGAGGCTGCCGTGTGAAGGATCTGGTCGACAGATGGCTGGACAGCGTCGAGTGGGCCTAGATCGCGCGCCCGGGCGCGGACGACAGCATCTTTGCCGGGCAGCCAGACGCGATAGGAGGTTTCGCCCCAGACCTCTCACGGTCCACGACGCGGCAGGGTGCAGCATGGCGCGCATGCCAGCACCATTCACCAACGCCAAAGCTGACCCCACCATCCGCCACCGATCAGCCCCCTGTCCGCGTCAGGGCGCTGTCGTACCAGAAGAGCAGCTTTTCATCTTCCTGCAGGGCGTCATCGGGCACCTTGTGGGCGATGGAAACGATGGTCTGGTAGTCCTTGGTCGCCCAAGCGGCCTTAAAGCCTGCTCGCAGAACTTCGAGGCGGAAATCCTTGAGCTTGCGGCCAGGCGTGTTGCGGTATTCCTCGAACTCCTTCAGCAGCGCCTTCTCGCGCTTCTTCTCCAAGTCCTGCGCCTTGTTCGGGTCAGGCACGAACCAGCGGTCCTTGGCCTTTGCCTTCAAGCGCGGGTCGGATTTCTCGAGGTTCCGTAGATCGTGGAAGTTGGTCGAAAGGTAGTTGTGTATCTGGCTTGGCACGTCGCCCGACGCATCGCAGCGCAGGAAGTTGTCCTCCAAGAGCGCCGACAGTTCGGGACGAGTTTCGTGCTTTTTCCAGCCCGCACCAAGTTGGGTCATGAACTCGGGGTGAACTTCCTGATATGTCGATGGACGTTTCTTCAGGAAGTCGGTCAGCCAGTCGATTGCGCTGCGCTCGTCAGCCACGAACATTTCCATCTGCGGTGCTTGGGCCACTTGCGCGCGCTTTCGGTCGTATTCGGCAACCTGATCTGGCAAGAAGACCATGCCATCACGGTCAGGGAAGCGGCTGCGCAATCCTTCTTGGAACTCTTGGCTAGACAGAGGTACGGGGGCGTTGTGACGAATAAACCAAGCGACCATCCGGTCGAATAGGATCCGTGGGTCTCTCTCCACAATGTATTCAAGAGCCACCAGTCTCTGCTTCGAAATAGGGAGTTTGCGAAGATGAGATTCGACGAAGTCCCAAACGGAATCTGCTCCGGCTTGTCTTTCAAACCTTTGCTCCAATCCGCCGTCAGGCTTGTACACCGATATTGCTAAATCCTGTTTCACCGCTACGGCGGTCGTCACCGCATTAAAACTGCCCTGCTTCTTATCAAGGGCCGAGACGTTTGCCACAACAAAGCCAGCTTCCTGCAATGCTGTTTGCAAACTGTTCCACACCGAGGCTTGAGTGTTCGAAAAAACCACTGTCATCCACCGACCTGGCTTCAGAACCCTATAGTATTCTGAAAAACAAGACTTCATGAGGCGATGATAGTCGAGTAGGCCCTTCTGCTGGACATTGCTCATGACAGCTTCGGCTTTTTGACCTGTGACAACCCCGTGAAAAGCTTCGACGAAGAAATTTAACTCCGAGTACGCTAGATTGTCTCCGAACGGTGGGTCCGTGAAGATGAAATCGATTGATGTGTCTGGTAGAGGAAGGTGCGCCGCCGAGCCCGTTGTAACGGAAGCTACATTTCTCTTTATTCTAAAGTCGAGAAAAGCCTTTTCAAGCCGATCAAGTTTGCCAGAAAGGTTATACCACGGACTGCACTCTGCATGTTGAGACGCAACATAATATACGCCCGTAAGCTGCCTGTTGACTTGTGAAAAGTGAGAGGGGCCGTATCTATTCAGAATTGAAAGACCCCATATAGATTGCTCCACCCAAAAAAGTAGCATGGCGCGAGTGCGTTTGTCAGAAAAAGAGTTCGCCTTTTGCCATAGCAAACTGACTGCGTGTGCGGCGCGCTGAAGAAAAAGATGATGTACGTGCGAAAAAGAAGCCGAGCCAGCACGCCACTTGTCACCCCAATTTTCTTGGGAGTCAGGTGCATGCATCATTCTGTCGTTAGGAAGATCGCTCGGCATTGGAAGAGAGGCAATCTTCTGAAGAAGATTGAGGTCCGCAGCATCGGGTCGCTTTTCAAAGCGAACTCCACCAACTTTATAAGAAACGATCGAAGGAGCCCGTTTAGGAACTGAGCGTGCTAAGCCGGTTGCTTCATCAACGACCGTTTCAAAAAGCTGGTCAAGCTTCTTCTTTGTGAGTTCAACGCCACAGTGTGGGCATGGAAAATCTTCTCGCACACGCTTTGTTTCAGTGTCTAGCGCTTCGTCAACAAAATTCACTTCGCCTGCGCACTCGGGGCAGGTAAATATCTCGCTCCATACTGTAAACTCAATCCGTCCCTTTGTTTTCCCATCCGAATGTAACGTTTCATACATCCAGCCGATGTCGCGTTCGACGTCGCGCAGCAGCTGCTTGCCTGCTTTGCTGAATGCATCCACCTCAAAGGGGAAATTGTAATTTGCTCCAATAAATGTCGCGGCAGGCGACAGGTCGTTGAGCACCACACGCCGCGCGCCCCATTTTGGCGCATGGGAGCCAGCCTTTTTCCATTCCATCTCTAGCTTGTGCCGATAACTAGTAGGTGCAATGCCACACCACTGGGCAGCCACGCCCGTCATGCCGGAACCAGAAAAGCCATCCAGCACGATATCGCCCGGCTCGGTGTAGTGCAGGATCGACGGCACGATGGCCAGATGCGGCACCTTGGTATGGTAGGAATGCGCCTTGTAGATCGGGTCGGTTTTTCCTTCCGACACGTCAATCGCCATCGGCTCGCGCGCGTACTTCTCAGCCGGGTCATAGGGGCGGCCGTAATGGGTTACGAACTCCGCCAGCCACGGGTTGGGACAAGCCGTGTAATAGGGCGG
>JADLDX010000602.1 GCA_020846515.1 Pirellulaceae bacterium | reverse complement strand
TGGTTTGTAGCGTAACGGCGCAAGCCGTACGGTGAGTTTCCTAGCAAATCAACGTCGGTACCGGTCGGCTCGCGCCGTTCCGCTTCTAATCAGCCGCTAGCGCGCTAGCGTACGGTTTAGCCCGACTCATGATCGACGCCAGATGAACGAGTACGCCTGCGGCTGACTGTTAAACGAAAGACCGTTTAAATTTAAGCGGAGCAGCGCAAGCTGCCCGGTGTTTCTCCGAGAAAAGCCAGGCGGAACCGGACGGCTCGCGCCGATTCCGCTTTAACAATGGCTACGATCCATCATGAGAAATGGTAGCCGTGACAAGCACTGAGCGATTACGGCCTACGCACCATTGGGATTGCGATTGAACTTTTGGAAAGGCAATCGCACGCTGCCGATCGAATAATTGTCGACACGTAAAGTATCTGGAGCGGCGAAGCCGATTTGTCCATAGGCGGTCACCACGTCGTCTTGGTCGACACCGTCGCCGCTCACGCCCAAGCCTCCGGCCAATAATGAACCGCCGACATAGACCGGAGTACTACCGGGGAAGAAGACTATGCCATTTTGATTGGCTAATGGGTAAGCCACGTTTTTCTCAGCAATCATCACGCCTTCATCACCTGGATCGCGGAAGTTGCGGCTCGGATTGAACGCATCAAACGCCACGGGACTGGATGTACTGGCCGAAGCATAGACTTCGATTGACAGCGGAACGTCGTTTACTAAATTTTCACCAGTCTTGGGATGGATGCCAGGAAGCTGCAGGATACTGAACGGTCCAATCTGCGCGGCTATGTCCGGGCGCTGATCAATGAGCTGTTTATTTGGATCGTTGATCAGGCCGTTGACGGGACCAAACTCAATCCCCGTCGGATATCGTGGCTCGGCTAAGAAACGAAAAGTGCGATTGGTCAGCGCCGTTCCCAAGGGTAGTGTATCGCCACCGGTCAAGCTGGTTGTCACCGTACCGAACACACCATCTTGATTGAAGTCAACCCGGTCGACGGCTTGCAAGCTTTGGGCATCAGCATAATAGGCGGTATTGCGGGCCTTGGCGACCGATACATCAATGGAGAAGACGGTAGCATCGGGCATGCGGTACACGCCCAGCAATTCGCCATTGGTATCTGCCACGGATATGACCATGCTGGTCCGCGCGCCAGGCCGGAACTTGTCGGTCAATCGAATCGCCGCCCGAGTCAACTCTGCCTGCGCGATCGCTTGATGAATCATCTGCTCGACGTGTGCGGCCTTCAAACTGCTGACCGATGAATCATGGGGTATGACTAACCATCGTTCAGGGACTGGCTGGCCACCCAGATATTGCTGTTTTGCTGGGTTCACAATTTGGTCACTGCCGCTCGACGCACCAAGCGGGCCTAGGGTGCGACCAACTTTGATCAACCGATCCAAACCTGGTCTGGGACTATCCGTCGTGGGATTGGGACCGAAGACCTCGAGCGTAATGCCCACCAAATCTAGTCTACCAATCGGCATTCGGAAGTTGGGTAGTGGTGCAAGTTTGCTGTTGAACTCTGTCAAATCGCGGACCAGGGACGCTGGGCCAACGAAGCCGCCACCCGTCGCAGCCACTAACGCGATAAACTCACTCTCCAGCACGCGTGAGGCATTTGTGCGTTGAGCTTCGCTCTGCGTGACACCATTGTTTTCAGAGGTATGCAAGAAGCCTTGCTCATGCGTCGCAAACCCGTCAGATCCCGGGAAGAACACGCCTATACCGCCGACTAGATTGATGCCTTGGCTAACGTCCTTAACAACGGCATCTTTATACAGAGGAATGCCACCCGGCAGCGTAGCGATCCCGCGTGACTGGCCAGCCGGATCCGTGCCTGACGCAACTCCATAGGACTCTGGCCAGGTTTCAAAAAACTTCTCAGCTCCAAGAGCCACGTAATCTTTATCGACATTAAATCGATTAGCCAATTTCAGATCGTCGGCTGTCCCACGCTGGCCATCGGCACCAGCATTTATCGACTGGCTATCCCGGCTTTGATGTTCAATCGCGAACAAATCCACTTGTGGTGTGAATGGTACTTCCGGTGGAAAATGTCCACCCACACCAATCGGAGCCACAAACCCTGGTCCCTGATATTGTGGGTTAATGTTGCCCGGCGACGATTCGACTTCACGCTGAGTCATCGTCGACTGACTGATAAAGCGAATGGTGCGGCTGGTCAAAGGAGCGGCATTGCTGCTGAAGAAGGCAGCCGTCCTGGCTTTGGCAACCGCGCCATCGATAGCAAAGGCCAGCTCCTTGGCATCCGTTATGGTCACCCCCTCTTCGACACGCACTCCCAGAATATTGCCCGAGCGATCCACCACAGCGATGATGGCATCGTTAGAACGACTCGCCTGTGAGGCTCGTGTGAGCAAGGTTTGAACTTCGGATGCCAAAATTAAATTTCCAGCCACCGCGTCTTTCTCGCTCAAGCTGGACGGAAACTGGGCTTTCTTACTCAGTACCTGCTGGGAATTGGCCTCATTGATGTTGTTGATGACCAGCAAGGCATCGATGGGGGACAGCCAGCCATCGTTGTTGACATCGACCAACAAAGTCTCTTCACCGCTGGCGTTGGACGAGCACAAACTGCGATCAACATCGTTGTTCAGTAAGTTGATCAGTATTAAGGCATCGATAGGAGCAACCACACGGTCGGTATCGACGTCGGCCGGCAAAGTGACATTGTGCCGCCCGCAGTCAGCCATCATGTGGCGCTGTTCAAATTGCTCAAAAGCCAACGGGCGTGGACGAGCCTGCACGTGCGAGCGAAAAAGTTTGCGCAACATGAATATTTTACCATTTTGAGAGATTGTATGAAGATTATGCTCCAGCCGCCAACTCCATTCAACCGATAAGATCTTCGCAGTCCAAAAAGTCCTCCCCAATTACCAGCGCCGTCATTATGCGTTTGCGCCCCACGCTAACCTTAGTCATCGCTGCTGGCTTGGCCCTGGCCGCTTTTGGCCAGGCTCCGTCTGAGAACACGCCTGCTCCGATTGTTTCGGGCGAGTTGTTGAGACTTTCTCCTGCCTTAGGAGGCTCAGCAGGCAATGCCTCAGACGCAAAACCCAAGGTACTACGGGACCCGTTTGAAATCGGCCAGGCATTACCGTCACCAGATCCGCTGATCGATCTGCGCACGCCCTTTATCCAGATGCCGGACGATGCTCCCCATGGTTACACCGGCCCAAGCGGCATAGCTCCGCGGGAACAACAGTCGGTCGCCCAATTCGAACCTATTGAAGATCGCTGGCGTTTGGGAATTCCCGACTATGATCGTTATGGCAAAGGTCATCCGGGACAAGACGACTACTTGGGAGTGGAGGGCTCACTCTGGGACCCATACAACCAGAACGTACTGAAAGGTGACTACCCCATCTTTGGGCAACATGCGTTTCTACGACTGAACGCCAAAAACTTCAATCTGTTTGAAGCACGGGACCTGCCGACCCCAATCACACCTTTCGAAGCGACTCGCAATCCATTTGACGCCGGTTTCTTTGGCGATCCCGATTCTTATACATTCGCACAGAATACCTCGCTATCGTTCGACTTGTTTCACGGAAATACGTCATTTAAGCCACCGGACTGGCGCATCAAGGTCGAGTCCGTTTTCAACATGAATCACCTGGTTGCCGACGAACTGGCAGTAGTCAGCCCGGACGTTCGCTCCGGGCAAAGTCGTTTTCGGCAGGACTTCACGTTGCAAGAGTGGTTCGCCGAGGCCAAGCTCATCGATACCAGTCCGTATTATGACTTCTTGTCCACGCGCGTTGGCAGTCAGACGTTTACCAGCGACTTTCGCGGCTTCATCTTTTCTGATACCAACCGTGCCGTTAGGTTGTTTGGAACCCGGCAAGCCAATCGCGATCAATACAACGTTATCTGGTTTGACCAGATGGAAAAAGACTCCAATAGCTTATTAAATCGGCTGGAGAAAGATCGCCATCAGAACACACTGATTGCCAACTACTATCGGCAAGACTTTCTTTACCCGGGCTACAACGTCAACGTATCGATGCACGCCAATCGCGACAAAGCCAGTCGAGAGTTCGACCTCAACAATTTTCTTGTTCGACCTGATCCGGTGGGCGTGTTCCAACCTCACGAAGTACGATCCTACTACTTGGGCGCTGCCAGCAATGGCCATATCGAACGCATCAATGTGTCGAGCGCGCTCTACTATGTTTTCGGTCAAGACTTACTCAATCCCATTGCTGGACGGCGGCAAGACATTAGCGCCTGGATGGGAGCTTTGGAGCTATCGTACGACCGAGACTGGATGCGTTTTCGTACTTCGTATTTTTATAGTTCGGGCGACGCCGACCCCAACAACGAACATGCAACCGGCTTTGATGCCATTTTCGCCAATCCAAACTTTGCCGGTACCGAGTTCAGTTACTGGGGACGTCAAGGCATTCGATTGTTTGGTGTTGAGTTAACCAATCGCTTGAGTTTGACGCCCAGTATGCGCAACGGCAAATTCCAAGGGCAAACAAACTTTGTGAATCCAGGTTTACACTTGGTGAACTTTGGCGTAGATAGCGATCTAACGCCCAAATTGCGGCTCATCCAAAACACAAATCTCTTGTGGTTCAATCAGACCGAAGTGCTTGAGACTTACCTCTTCACTGGCGAGGTCCGGAACTTTATCGGGACAGATGTGAGCTTGGGTGCCGAATACCGGCCCTTGCTCAATAACAACATTTTGTTGGTATCAGGCTTGAGTACTCTGCTGGCGGGCGACGGATTCCGCGACCTGTTTCAAGACTTGGACGGGCAAACCCGGAATCATATCGCCGGCTTCCTCGAAACCACGTTTGAATACTAATCCCGAATCGGAAGCGTCGACGTGCTAAGCGACAGGAAGTTGCAAATGAGTGTTAATGGCTGGCGTGGACTCGCGTTTCGCTTCAGTTGTCTGCTGTGCGGATGGGCTGTCGTTTCAACGGCATGCGCCCAGGACCGGCCAACTTTGCAAAGCCAGGTCAAGCGACTGTTCCAACAGCCCAAGCCAATTCCCCGTGCACCCCAGAGCCCTGGCAACCCAGTAAAAGATGCTGGTTATCAAACCGGTCGCGCACACAACAATCGTGTCGTTCCAGCCGGCTCAACACAGCCCCACTCGGGCCCGGTCAGCCAACCCAAGCAATTTCCAAACACGCTACCATCCACAACGGCCTTGTCACCGTCGAGTATGTCAGCAGCGCCCATGCCAGCGGCATCCGATCAAGTTAAGGTCCCCTTACCGGAATTCAATGGTTATCATTCGCGATTCAGCGATCGCAACGAAGCCAATATTGCGTACAAAGGTGCGGACCCTTGGGAATATGCGCGTCGCTTAGGCGTGGCCGACAATACGTCGTATCCCATTCCCGAGTCGATGCGACATACGGACATGATCCATCAGACGGCGGACGAGGCGGCCAGCAAGAGTCGGTCGTGTATTGGTTGTCATACCGACGTGGGGCACATGCATCCCATCAATTCGGTGCGCATTGGCTGTACCGATTGCCACGGCGGCAATGCAGATTGTAACGATATACGCCAAGCCCACGTGCCAGCACGATTTGCCGAAGTCTGGAAAGGCGCAGCCAATCCCGTGCGCAGTTACACCTTGCTCAATCATGAATCGCCCGAATTTGTGCGCTTCGTCAATCCCGGCGACTCGCGCGTGGCTCATATCGCTTGCGGTCAATGCCATGCCAAGGAAGTGTTGCAGCTTCGCACCAGCATGATGACGCATGGATGTATGTTGTGGGGCGCAGCGCTTTACAACAATGGCGGCGTATCCGACAAACGCCCCCGATACGGTGAAAGCTATAGCATGCATGGCGTGCCGCAGCGCGTCATGACCGTGCCCGCACCCACAGAGGAGGAGATCCGTAAGAAGGGTGTGTTGCCGTTCTTAGAACCTTTGATTCCGTATCAAGTGTCGCAGCCAGGCAACATCCTGCGCATCTTCGAGCGCGGCGGACGCTTTCGCGCGGAGACTGGCATCCCTGAACGTCTGGAAGAAGCCGGTAGACCGCGCGAACGCCTAAGCAATCGAGGCCTGGGTACCGAGAATCGTACCGACCCTGTCTTTATCGGCTTGCAAAAGACGCGACTGCTCGACCCAACGCTCAACTTCATGGGCACCAATGACCATGCGGGTGACTATCGCAGCAGCGGTTGTTCGGCCTGCCATGTCCTGTATGCCAACGATCGCGATCCCATCGCCAGCGGTTTCTTGGCCAAGTACGGCAATCGAGGTTTGGCGGCAGCCCAAACGGATGAATGGGTCCAAGCGATTGATCCCACCATTTCCAAAACCCAATCTGGCCATCCGATTCAACACAAGTTTGAATTACGCATGCCGACTAGTCAGTGCATGGTATGCCATATCCATCCTGGCACCAACGTGCTCAACACATATTTGGGTTACATGTGGTGGGACAACGAAACCGATGGGCAATTGATGTACCCCAAACATCAAAAGGAGCCGACGGCGGAAGAGTATATCCAAACGACGATGAGCAATCCAGAAGAAGCCGCGGTGCGCGGCCATTGGGGTGATCCTGAGTTCTTAGCGAATGTCACCGACCTGAATCCACATCTGAAGCACACACAGTTCGCCGACTTTCATGGCCACGGCTGGGTGTTTCGGGCTGTGTACAAAAAAGATCGCTCGGGGCAATTGCTCGATTGGCGAGGAGCCCCGGTCCAAGTCAATTCAGAAACTCTGCAGGCTGCCATGGTGCCGCCAAGCGACCAGGAGAAGCAAACCGGCAAGCAGCGCGATGGCCTGCCCGTGCACATGATGGATATCCATATGGAGCGCGGTATGCATTGTACCGATTGCCATTTCTATCAGGACTCGCATGGTGATGGCAAGTTATATGGCGAAGTGCGTGCGGCTATCGAAATCCAGTGCATAGATTGTCATGGCACGGCCAGCCAAAGTCTGCTGGAAAAGCTCAATCAGCAGGCCGCCGAGGGTAAACCGTTGCGACTGCCAACTACGGGACCAGCCGCCGCGATCGACGGCACGAACTTACTGGCTCTCCGCACCACGTTCGGCAAGCCTCAGTTTGAGATCGTGCAGGAACCGGGCGAACGTCCGCGTCTGATTCAGCGGAGCACTGTGGAACCCAATCTAACTTGGGAGATCACTCAAACGGCCGACACAGTGCGTCCAGACAACCCGAATTACAATCCGCGCAGCCACGCGGCTAAGTCGGCCAGATTGGGTGCCGACGGCAAAGTGGAGTGGGGCGGCACGACACAAGCCGACTTCGATAACTGTCGACATAGCGACAAAAACATGTCCTGTATCTCGTGCCACAGCAGTTGGAACCCAAGCTGCTTCGGTTGCCACTTGCCACAGAAAGCCAATATCAAATCGCCAGAGTTACACAATATGGGCGATGTCTCGCGCAATCGAACCAGCTACAACTTTCAAACATTGCGTGATGACGTCTTCATGTTGGCTCGCGACGGCGATGTCACAGGCAATCGCATTGGCCCCGCGCGAAGCAGCTGTGCCATTCATGTTAGTAGTTACAATTCCAACCGCGAATCCATTTATGCTCAACAGCAAACGATCAGCGGAGATGGACTGAGCGGCATCGCGTTCTCGACCAACGTACCGCACACGGTCCGCGGCGGCCCGGGATGGAAAAATGAAACATCCCATTCAAAGTCCGGGACGTTTGAGACCAAGAGCTGTACCGATTGCCATCTTTCGGTAAACAACGACAACAATGCCATCATGTCCCAACTGTCGATGCAGGGCACCGGTTTCACTAACTTCATCGGCAAGTATTGCTACGTAGCCGCCGGCGAGCACGGATTCGAAGCTGTGGTCGTCACCGAGACCAGTGAACCCCAAGCAGTCATTGGTAGTTCACTGCACGCAACCGCTTACCCAAACAATTATCGCGAGCATCGCGAGAAAGATGGCTTGCTGGAGCACAGTCATGAACATCCCGGCCGCGATATCCTCGAAGCTATCTCGCCCAGTTACCGAAAGCCTGAGGTGCTCGATATCCAGCATCGTGGTGAATACCTGTATGCGGCCTGCGGCGAAGGCGGACTGAGAATCTTCGATATCGCTTTTATCGACCACAAAGCGTTCGCTGAACGGATTACAACAGCGCCAGTATCGCCACTGGGACAACGATTCTACGTGCGTACCAAGTACGCGCAGGCCGTGGCTGCGCCGACGACCATTGCGCCCGATCCAACGCGCAAGCAGGATCCGAACAATCAAGAGCCCGCGATACACCCCTTGTACGCTTACGTCTATGTAGCGGACAAGTACGAAGGTTTGATTCTGGTCGGGGCAGGCACACTTCTAGACGGCAATCCGCTGAACAACTATTTGGAGCGCGCCGCTACGTTCAATCCGAATGGTTTGTTGTGCGGAGCCAAGTCAATCGCGTTTGTCGGGACATATGCTTATGTCTGCTGTGACAAGGGACTGGTGGTCGTCGATCTCAACGAACCTCTCAAGCCTAAAATCACCGCCATCGTCGGCGAAGCTGAACATCTATCGCATCCCCACAGCGTGACAGCGCAATTTCGATATGCATTTGTGACGGATCATCATGGCGTTGCCGTGCTCGATATATCCACCCCCGCGCAACCTAAAGTTGTTCATCATGTCCCATTGAGCGATGCCCATTCGATCTATGTTGCCCGGACATACGCCTACGTGGCCGCAGGTAAACACGGTTTGGTAATCCTGGATGTTACTCGACCCGATGCAGCTTTTATCGACCAGGTTTATGATGCCCGTGGTTGCATCAACGATGCGCATGATGTTCAGTTGGGCATTACCAATGTCAGTCAATTTGCTTACGTGGCGGATGGAGTGAATGGTTTGCGGGTCATTCAGTTGACCAGTCCAGAAATTAATGGCAACGACGGTTTCAGCCCGCGACCGCAGCCGGCTCTCGTGGCGACGTACAAACTACCCAAGGGTGGCCACGCATTGGCGATTAGTCGTGGTATGGATCGCGACCGCGCGGTGGACGAATCGGGACATCAGATCGCCGTCTTTGGCCGCATCGGCGCACGTCCGTTGAATTTGACTGAACTGCGGCGCATGACGCATCGCCCTGATGGATCGATGTGGTGGACCAGCGATAACATCTTTGATTCCAAGGTCTATCGAGTGCTTGGTGATGCTCAAGTCCACCGGTATAATGGCAACGCGTCTCGAACCGGCCAGACACCGATGCCGTCAAGCTTTCGGTAAGGATCTATCATCCCAACGCCCAATGTAATGAACTGGCTGCTCCACACGTCACCTCTAATTCTTTCGAGAGTTGAGTCGCAATGCTGAACTACGAAGTGCGGCGCGACTCGCAGATTATTGGTCGAGGTCAAATCGAGCCGCCGTTCCAGATTGGTCGCCAAAACAAAGACGAACTGGACCTCCGTCCGGTCTGCGTCTCAACGCGCGGTGATATGCGGCGTTTGATCGTGGTCAAGATCGTCGACGTCGGCATGCCGCGGCAAGCGGTTAACGTCAGCCTACAAGACGGCAAGATCTCAGTCGCCTCCTTGATGCCCTTGCCATGCGAAGTCCGTTTGGGACCTCAAGCAGATCAGGGCAATTCTGCCGCACCAAACACCCCAGAGGCTGATCAAGAAGTTACGCTATTCTTTCAGAATGGTATCTCTGTTCATATCCAACCCTCCGAATCTGCCGAGAACCTTGGCGAGTATGTTTCGCTAGCGCAGTTCAGAACCCAGGGGCAATTGTACGAGCGAGAGCAATCGCTGCTGGACGTATCGCCGGAAATACAAGCGGATGCGGTCAATCTGATTAAGTCTGCTCTTCGATTGTATAGCGAGGTACCGGGTTCGCCCAATTTCTTTACTTCTGTCGCTACGACGGTTCGCAAGCTGATCGAGGTAGATCGGGTGGCCATTCTTCAACGAGAGAAAGATGAATGGATACCAACGACGGAACTTGCAGACGCAGCTAGTCCAGATGAAACAATCGCCGTCGATGGCAGTACCGTAGGTCGTCGGTTCAGTCGCACGTTAATCCAACGAGTCTTGGCTTCGCGCGAGACACAGATCGTTGAACTATCTGGGCGGGTGGAATTCTCGATGATGGGTGTTCAGCGCGCGGTCGCTTCGCCCATTTTTGATGACGCGGGCGAAGTACTGGCCATTCTTTACGCCGACAAATCGCTGGGATACCAGGACCAACCTATCAGTCTCTTGCAAGCCAGTTTAGTGGACATAGTTGCCAGCGCCATCTCGAATGCCATGCTGCGACAAAGAGATGCCGAGTTTCGAACCACCACCGGGCAATTCTTTTCGAAATCCGTGCTCGATCGACTAAGCAAACAAAAAGATCTGCTCGAAGGCCGAGATGCTGAGGTTAGCATTCTGTTTTGCGACATTCGTGGCTTCAGTCGCATTGCTTATCAAGTCGGACCAACGGAAACGATCGGTTGGATCAACGACGTGTTAACCAGTCTTAGTGAGTGTATCTTGGATCAGGACGGCGTGGTGGTTGACTATGTGGGCGATGCCGTAATGGCCATGTTCGGCGCTCCGGAGCCTCAAGAGGACCATGCCTCACGCGCTTGTCGAGCGGCGCTGGAAATGATCCGCCGCGTGCCAGAACTCAACACGCGACATCAATCCTTGACGACAGACTTTAAGCTTGGCATTGGAATCAATTCAGGCATCGCTCGCGTTGGTAACACGGGCTCACGTATCAAGTTCAAGTACGGGCCGCTGGGTACCACGGTCAACATGGCCAGTCGTGTCGAAAGCATTACGAAGAAGTTCGGTGTCAGTTGTATCTTTACCGAGTCCACACGCGCTTTGCTGTCACAAGCGTTCCTATCGCGCAGGTTATCGCGGATTCGCGTCGTGGGTATTCCCGAGCCGGTGGATATCTATCAGTTGATGCCGGAAGAGAATGAGGATTTGCAGAGTTTGTGTTCACGATATGAACAGGCCCTCCAACTCTTCGAAGCCCAAAACTTCACAGAGGCCATTGCACAATTCGCCAATGTCAAAAAATGCTGGGATACCGATACACCTAGCAAGCTGATGCTGAAACGTTGCGTCGATGCCATGAACTCCAGCCAACCCTTCGATGCCGTGTTTAATTTACTGAGCAAGTAATTCGACTGCGCCCGATCGTAGCCACCGTTGCCAAACGATCGTAGCCACTGCTGCCAAGCGGTGGATTTCGCCTTCGGCCAAGTCAAACGAATCCACCGTCTGGCGACGGATGGCTACGAGAATCCACCGTCTGGCGACGGATGGCTACGAGAATCCACCGTCTGGCGACGGGTGGCTACGAATCCACCGTCTGGCGACGGGTGGCTACCTAGGGCTTTAATGCTTGACCGATTTCCCTGAGCTGCGTTGTGAAAGCGTCTGAGTCGTAGGCTTGTTGACGCTGCAGTTCACGCTCCACGAAGTCGGGGTAGATGATTTCGCTTTGGGTGGCAGGCAGACTCTGAGTTACCGCAACGCGTTTGTTACCGTCCGGTCCCATGATTTGACCCAACATCGCCAGCCTTTTCTCCGCGTCAGACAATTCTTTATCCTGCTCACCAACTGCTTGCACAAGGCCACGAGCCGTCCAATTGACACAACGCGCGGTTTGGTAATCCAACAGCGACTCGGCGGAAGTATCGCACAACGCCGACAACAGACGCTGACTGTAATTGGCAGGTAAGCGATCAAGCGTCAGATGATCGAGCGACTCGGTAATTTGATTCGACAAGGTCTGACCGATCTGGGCCACTGCCTGGCGATCACCGAAGGGTCGCTTCTTGATGGCGGCGTGCAACTGGTCCAACGACGACTTGAAACTCTTGTTTCCAAGCGAGTCGGTAACAGCTATCGCGCCGGGGTGCGGCCATTCGATCATGCGCGGACGGCCCGGCGCACCCGGCGAACGCAACGCTTGTCGTCGACTGTCATTTCTCAGCTCGTGGTGGCAAGCTGAGCAGTCATACAATGCATAATCGCCCCAGTGTTTCGACGCTGCCGCTCCGACCATCAACTCGATCCACTGCTTCTCTGCCACCAGTGCGCCAACGGCAATCGTGTGTGTATCTCTCGCTTTCCCCAATAGATCCTGTGGGGTTTGCCAATGTCTAGGCATTTCTTCAATCAACGTGCGCAGCTCGACCGCTGGCAGAGGCGGATGGCCAGCTGCGTACATCTCGTGTGTCACGAACATACCTTTGTCGATGTTGCCAATGTGACATTGAAAACAGAGCTCTGCCTGATCTCTGGCTGGTGTCAAATCGCGCATACCCACAGTCGCCTTCTGCTGTGGCGTTAACGCTCGCCACTTATCCGTGGTCGTTAATCCGGCATGCAAGTCGATCCACTGTGTGTTACCGTTTGCTTCTTGATGGCAATAACTACAACTAATTCCCGGCGGCTTGGGTTTGTTGCCCTGATTGGCGACACTCTTTTGAACTTCATAGCCTCCATGGCAGGTTAAGCAGCTTTCGCAAAACCATTGATAGCCGTCCGGGGTGTTTACGTTTTTGCCCAACTGCTGACAGATCCGAGCGCTCAGCGCATTGCTTGGGCCGAGCCAATAGTCCGGTATGGAGATCGCCTGCTGGCTTGCGGTGGCCATCTTAGCGCGCAGATCTGCTAAGTGACCAGCTTGCTGTTCGGTCGGGATCGGTTCTATTCGCTGCCGAGCAATGGCATGCTTGTCCTTTTCCAACCAAAGTTTGAGTTCGATGAAGCGGCTCAGTTCAGATAGTCGCGAGGCAAACTCGTTGCCGGCCTCGTAGTGACAAAAGCCGCACTGCTGTACTTCAGCGTTACCTTTCCAGGCCCAGAACACCGCATCCTGGGTGAGGCCCTCGGCAACAAACTTCGGTGACTGACCAACGGTTGAGTTGGGACATAAACATATAGTCGCTAGGACCAGCCATAAGCATGTAAGTCTAGAATGCCAAACTCGCATCATGAAACATACCTTATGCATCGCTAGCGCGGCCCTTCCACTTGATCAATGGAGATAGTCTTTTGCAGCGATTGCCAGTGAGCCCTTACCGACTGTGGTCCAGGGGCGTTTATCGCATTATCGCCGAAGTCGCCGAAGCGGTTCTTGGGCGTCGCCGAATTCCCCTGAAATTGTAGAGCCTCGCGTAGACGCCGTGAAGTTTCTAAGACCGTTTCGCCCCGGTTGGGCTGATGGGACAGGTCTGACCATTTTTCCCGAGCGGTAATGGAAGCCAGATAAAACTGAGCGGCTGCTTCCCAACTGCTACTGGCCGACTGGTCCATACCGGCGGCAGAAACCATTTCATGAAGCTTCTCAGCGTCGAAGCTACTCAGGGCCAACTGACCATCTCGACCCGTTATCCAACGATCTAAGGCTCGCCGAGCCCGCTGGGCAGCTTGTTGAGCGGTTAGAGCATCGACAGTTGGAGATTTAACAGTGCGTTCCAAGTCCATTAACGCTTCGAGCAGTTCTTGATCGGTCGAGCTGAACGTTGGTTGTTGGCTGCGCCAGTTCAGGAACTTCTGCACCCCGAAACGATGCCAATTCGATAAAGTGGGCGACGAGTTGGTTCGCGCCGGCAATTGGTAGGTTTCATTCGTTAGCTGTTGATGACAGCTTGAGCAATCGAAGACGGCCAGCTCTGGCCACTGGCTCTCGCGATGGCTGGTCCTGGCGCGCGACTCGAGCAGAGTCAAAAAAGCATCCAGGGAAGCTAGTTGACCTACCAACCAGGCATAGGCTTCGTCGTCTTCCTTGGGCGTCTTGCCACTTCTCCAGTGCTTTGGTTGCCGGCGCTGGTATGTTGCAAACTCATAGTGCAGGGCAGGGTGACCAGCGGCGATGATGTCGTGATTCATATCGCGATCACGATCACCCACGTGACAACTGGCACACAGACGCGCTCTCGACAAGAGGTTCTTGGTTTGCGCAAAGCCGCTGGCGAGTTGAGCCGAGGGCGACCAGTCGCGTTCCAAATGGGCTGCGTGCCACAGTTGGTCCGGACCATGGCAACTACTGCAACCTATGCCTTCAGTGATCCGTTCGGTCGTTCTTGATTCCTGAAAGTGCTGCGTGCTATTGTGACATGCCAGACAATTGTCGAATCCTGCCTGATCTGCAATGTGGCCATTTTTTAGAATCTCGAGTCGGTTAAGAATGGCCACCGACTTATCACTGCACAGCGTTCTCCAAGACCGGGCATGCGGGTCCGAACTAAGCCATAAGGGGTATTCAGAACCTCGAACAGCCCCCGTGGCCGTCACGCCAGCGCGGGGACCACCATGACAGGCAGTAGCGCTGCACGAGGCCGAGGCATGCAATTGTAGATCTCGCCGCTGCTGGGGTTGGGTATGTTGACCAAACCAAGTGTCTGGTGGATCGGCCACTGCCAACCTGCCAGCAAACACTAAACATGCGAAAACCCCTACCGTACTGAACCACGAATCTAATTTAACATTTTGGATTCGAACCATGCGAGCCTCGGGGCGAATCTGGCCATTCGCGAATTTCGCGCTGCTGGAATATGCCAAATCATGCTAATTCATTGCCGTTCAAACGCCAACATTCGCAGAATTTGACATCCAACTGCTCTACAATTAGAACGATGTAACCTCTGCACTACATTTTACAAATGGTCCTTACTGGCCCAATGTTCCTTATCCGCCCAATGTACCTTACGCACCCTTTCATCTGACGAAATATCGACTGTGAGACTGGACCGCAAGAACCTACGAAACCATGCTCCATGGGCGGTTGCAGCAAGTCTCTTAGCCGGCGGCTTAATCGGTTGGTACTTGATCGAGACCGTGAATGCTGGCCATTGGTTGCGCGGTGGTAGCCTGCCAGGTCTCGTATGTGGAATCGTGGCCGGTAGTATTATCGCTTTTGAGATGTTGCTTTGGCCAAGGAAATTCTTGCGGGCCTGGCGATTGGTGGCTGCTAAGCATTGGCTGGCCGCTCATCTTTGGTTTGGCTTAGCCAGCTTGCCATTGGCCTACGTGCACTGCGGCTTCCATACGGGCGGCCTGTTGCCAACGCTGTTCCTGGTACTTTTCACGTTGACGATCATCAGTGGGCTGATGGGCTGGTGCCTGCAACACATTATTCCCAAGCTAATCCTCAAAAACGTACCGGCAGAGACGGTTTGTTCCCAAATTCCAAAAGTTAGCCAGCAGAATGTCGAAAATGCCTTGTCATTGCTGGTCAGTGTCGTTGGACCACCTGCCGGCGAATTGTACGAGACGGATGCCAAGAAAACAGACAAACCAAATTCGACAAACGTTACCGAGAGCCAATCGTTTGAGTACCGCTCATCCAAGCCATCAACTGTTGTCTTGGGAGCGGTACGCACAAATGGGCGTATTCGAGGACGCACGCTACGCACCGCCAACATTTCGATCGACCCGAAACATGCCCAACAGCTTTGGCAGGTGTATCGTAAAATTGAGTCGTATTTGAAGCTTGGCCGGCGCAGCGGCAGCGAGATGGCCGATGCCTTGCGCGCGAATGCTTTTTTTGCTGCCGCCCGGTCTCAGTGTGGCAGTTCCTGCGACGAATTAATCGATGCCCTCGAACAATACTGTGATGAACGCCGTCAGTTCGACCTTCAATCGAAACTAAATGCCTGGCTGCACAACTGGCTACCGATACATATCGGGTTGAGCGTAGCCGTGACCGTGTTACTAGTCGGCCACATCTTCACCGCCCTGCGTTATTGAGACCATCTCCGAATCACTTGCGGCTAGCCCAATCCCAGATGTCACAACGAGAACTAGGCAAGCAAAAGGCACAGCGCATCGATGTGCTGCACTATCGGCAGCGCACTTGGCTCACTTGGATGCGCTGGTTGGCCATTGGTTGCGGTCTGTGTCTCTCGGGCGTCTACGTCAGCTGGGTCATATGGCTGGACCAACCTGCCAAGCCACCTACGGTCGCCAGGTCTTTTCAATTGAGCACCGGCCCGCTGTCTCAGGTACACGCCTCATTCGAAAGCGACTGCCAAAAGTGT
>JADLDX010000601.1 GCA_020846515.1 Pirellulaceae bacterium | reverse complement strand
CTGCGCATCCATTTCCAAGATCAACTTATCGGCTCGACCGACGAAGTAGGCATAGGCGGTGTAGGCCGGTATGGCCACAAACAGGCCGGCAGCGGTGGTTAAGAGCGCTTGTCCGATTCCACCGGCCAGCAGTTCAGGCCGTCCCATCGCCCCGGTTTGCGCAATGGCATTAAACGCCTCGATCATCCCGAGTACGGTACCTAACAAACCCAATAGAGGTGTAATGTTGCTGATCGCGCTGAACAGTCGCAGATAGCTGCGGAGAGAATTGGTGACGCGTTCGCCCGCGTCCAGCACCGCTTGCTCGATCTCCACCGACGGACGACCATAACGTTTGAGCGCGGCCTGAAAGAGCTCTGCCGTTGGGCTGCCGTTCTCTTCACACAACGCGATGGCTTCGTCGCGTTCCAGTTGTTGTTGTTCCAGTTGTTCGATCACGCCGCGCACAAACGAACGTGGAATGATGCGCGCTCGGCGCAAGAACAGCAAGCGTTCGAAGATAAAGACCATCAATCCAAACGAGCAGCCGATGATCGGGATCATCATCACGCCGCCTTCTTTGATGGCACCAAACAAACTGGTCATCGGGATCTTGGCGGTTTGCGATCCGGCATCGCCATTGGCAGCGTTGCCAGCAGCATTTGCACCAGCCGCATTGTTTCCACCTGGTTGATTGGGAAGTGCAGGCATGTTCGTGGCGCCGGCCGATAAATTGCTCAGCGGTTGCGGCGCAAAGGTGTTGTTATTGTTGGGAGGATAGTTCTGCGCCTGCAATCGCGACTGGCCAAGCCAGAGCACACACAATACGCCAGCCGTGGCCACCAGACGCAGCGGAGTCGTTGCGGATGATGTGGTTCGATGACGAAGCATACTGGACGGACCTTAGTTTTATGGTTTAACGCGGTGGCGAAAGTGTGGGGGCAACGGACGGCGAAGCCGTAGGAGCAGTCGACGATTGGCTGGTCAAGGTGGCTGTGCGCAGAGTTGACTTGTCTTCAAGGCCCGGCTTAGAGTCTGGACCCGACTCAAGTACGCCGAGTTCATTCAGACGTGCTTGGGCATCTGCGCGCAAGGCCGAATTGGGAAGCGTGCTGGTCAAATGCTGATAGTCGGTGATGGCGGATTGGGATTGGCCGAGCAACTCGTAACATTTGCCACGTTGCATCAAGGCTGATTCGGTCCAGAGCGGTGCCTGGTGGCCGTCGATCACGTGCGAGTATTCGGATATGGCACGCTGGTAGTCTTGCGACAAGAAGTAGGATTCACCCAGCAGCCATTGGGCACGCGGCACAGCGGTACGGTCATCGACTGGTGGATGGGAGATTAATTCTTGAAGAATGTGTCGCGCTTCAGCGAACTCGATGCGGGCCAGCGCGTTTCGAGCGAGCAATAAATCGAATTCATGTAGTGCTTGATAGGTTGGAAACGCTTGCTTGGCCGCGCGTGCCAGGCGATCGGCCAACTCGCGATCCTTACGAAGCATGGCCAGTTCCACGGCGCGCAGCGCGATGGCGGGACCATGGCGAGCATCGTCTACGGCGGCGCTACTTAAGGCATCGATCTCATGCTGGGCCTCGACAAATGCGCCACTGGCCATGGCGGCATCCAAGCGAATCATGCGCACGGCCAATTGCTCTTGGGCACTCATGGCACCTGAGGCACTTAACGCACTCAGGTCAATTTTCGCCAGTTCAGTTGCGGCCGCCTTGGGGTTGCCCGAGCCTAACTCGCACTGCGATAGCAGGACTTGGTAACGCCATGACCAGGCCGGGCTTAGCAAGTTGAGTTGGACTTTGTCGAGTTGAAGCCGAGCTTGTGCATACTGTTTGTGGCTCACGTCCGTGGCTGCGGCGCGCAAATGGGTAGCCTGGACTTCTATTTGACGTTGGCGCGCCTGTGTGGCTAGCGAGTCTAGTTGCTGCAGAGCTCGCGTTTCGACTTCTGTTAAGTGGTCGCGGTTGGGATAAAGTGTCAACTGCTCTTCGCAGATGGTCACGACTTGCAGATGGTCGTCAGCCAGCATGTAGGCTCGGGCCAGATGGTAATGAGCCTTCAAGTGGACAGCCGGGTCGAGCGTTTTAGCTTGCGTCGAACGGCTCACCTCGGGCAGCCAGTGTTCGAGCACGCTAATCGCCTCTTGCCTCTTGCCGTTGGCCAGATGACATTCGGCTAAACGCACAGCGGCCAGTGGTGCCAATTCGTCCTGGGGATGCTCGCCAATCAAGCGCGAGAGTTCCAGCGTGGCCTGCGGTAGGTCTTTGGCTAGCAATGCTCGGGCGGCTTGACTGTATAGCTGCCGGGCGGATTGGCCTGAAGCTGTTGGAGTAATAGTCTCTGGTTGAGTACTAGTAGTGGGTTGGTTATTGGTCGATTGGTTATTAGATGTAGGCGGATCGTCAGCCCAGGCCGAGCAGCTGAACAGCCACCCACAGCCAAGCATCATGCAGCGTATTACAGAACTTTCTACGCAGATCATTGTCGATTGCCAACTCTTAAGCCATCATTACCACCGTTGCCCTATCTCGCAGTGAAATGACCTCACGTTGCCGAGGTCAGTCATTTTGACTGGCAAAAGACTGGTCACTGGCTGCTGTCGTCGTGACGGTGACAGCCAGGGCAATAGTAAATTGCGGTCGAGGCGGTTTTGAAATATCAGGGCCCCTCACAAGCTTGCGCTCGCTATGACGCTTGTACAAACCCAACCCAGGACAAGACAAGAGAACTTCTGATGAACCAGGACGATTGGCGGTCGATTGCCACCCCGCAAGCATTACAGCGGCGAGCCGAGATTGTCTGGCACATACGCAGCTTTTTTCATCAGCATCGCTTTGATGAAGTGCACACGCCGACGATCAGTCGAGATACCGTGGTCGACCGGTACATCGATCCCATCGAAATCGCTGGGGCGGCATTGGCGTGCGCTGGGGCCAGTGCGCCGCGATATTACTTGCAGACCTCGCCCGAGTTTTGCATGAAGCGGTTATTAGCCTCGGGAATGCAAGCCATCTATCAGTTGGGCCCAGCCTATCGGGCGGGGGAACGTGGCCAGTTTCACAATCCCGAGTTCACCATGTTGGAATGGTATCGCGTGGGCGAGTCGCTGACTGAGGCGCTCGACTTTTTGAAGGCCCTGGTAGACGGAGTGCTAGCTAAGTACTCCAGCACAGCTTATGGACCTACCGTTACGATGACCTACACGGCAGCCTTTCAAGAAATGCTGGGATTAGACCCGTTGGCTTGTCGCGACGAAGAGTTGCCACGCATGGCTGAGCATGAAAAGCTGTCATTGGGTAGTTCGTGGGATCAGCAATCGCGCGATGATTGGTTGAACTTGTTGTTTGCTGAATGTGTGCAGCCCAGGCTTGGCCATGGTCGGCCGGTGATTGTTACTCACTATCCTGCCTCTCAAGCTGCGTTGGCGGCAGTGTGTCCGGATGACCCGCGCGCCTCGGAACGATACGAGTTGTTTGTGGGCGGCGTTGAGCTGGCCAATGGCTATCACGAACTTTTAGATGCAGAGCAGTTGGCCATTCGCAGCGGCGAGGTACTACGGCAGCGTCGCAGTGATGGCACACCGGACTTGATGGTTGACAATCGATTGTTGGCGGCCATGCATGCGGGAATGCCTGACTCCTGCGGCTGCGCGCTGGGTGTTGACCGACTAGT
>JADLDX010000600.1 GCA_020846515.1 Pirellulaceae bacterium | reverse complement strand
CCACCAGTAGCTTTGCCACAGCAGCGTATCGGACTCTACGATTTTCCCCCGGCTGAGCGGGCGAAGCAAGTCTGCCAGCTCGTGCCCCTGTTCCTCGCTGAGGTACCGGCCACCGGTAACCTCTGCCAACTTTTTCAATAGGGCTTCATCGCAGTTTAACTGATCCATCTCGCCGCTTTCCGGTTCCACGACCGAAAACTCGCTGTAAATCGCCAGTGCATCTTCTGTCAAACCTGGCGCAACGATCGATACGTGATAGTTCCCACCGATCGGCGCTGTGATTTGACCAGAGTAGACACCAGCAATCGCAGGCTCCGCAGTCAACGGTACCACTGCGATGACGCGCGGCGCACCGGTGTTGGTGGCAGTGGCTCCCGCGCGGTCAGGACCAACCGAAAGATTACCAAGCTCGTTGTTTTGAACCGCCGTGACCACCGCTTCGACGGTTAAGCCAATAGCCGGATCACCTTGTGCATTGCGCAGGCGTGATCGCAGGGTAATCGTTTCGCCGGGTTGATAAACCAGTTTGCCGGAATCGATCGCGACGAATTGCCCCTGGACCGACATCGGCAGGCGCATGACCCATCGACCGATCTGATTCCAGAAGCGTTGATGATAAGTATCGGCCACTTTAAATCGCCAGCGCCATGTCTCGTCGGTTCCCGAGTAGAACACTCGGCCCGCACCAAACTGCCGCGTAACCATCAACGGTATCTCTTCGCTTTCTTGCGCATAAGTCGCTAGCACTTCGCTACCAGGCAGGGCCTTAACGGCCGACGTCATATGCAGCGGTGGCAGTGCGTTCCAAGCCGCTTCGTTTTTCGCGGGGTCATTAGGTGTCAGTTGGAAAGCGGCCAACTGTCGCGCTGTCGATGTCAATCGCACCAGGACAGGGTCAGGCTTGACGCGTTTATCTTCCACCCACTCGATGGGCAACATCGATTGAATGGGTTTGTAACTAGCATCGCGCAGCATACCTCGAGCACCATCGATGATGATCAAACCACCACCACTGGATTCCACAAACGACTTCAACCATTCCACCGATTCTTTGGGCATGGTATTGGGCGGCAATTCACCCAGAATGACCAAGTCATATTCGAGCAAACGCTCTTTTGTACTGGGCCATTGATTGGTATCAGTACCGCGCGGCAGCCTGGGCGGTGTTTCGCGTTGGTCGGGCAATACCAGATCCACTTGCCAAGCCGGATCGCGCTCAAACATATTATGCAGGTAACGCGTCTCCCACCGACTGCGACCATCGACCAACAACAATCGGCTGCGTTTGGTAACGACTGAAACATGAAAGGTCCGCGAGTTGTTGGACTGGTCGCCTTCTCCCGGTTGCGATTCGATGGAAGCGACCAGATGCAGCGGCACCGAAGTAAAGTTGGTTCCACGACCTGCCAGCTTTTGCAGCTTCTCGACAATCGGCTTGACTGGAAACGCAAAATCGACCCGTCCTCGATCGCTACCGGACAGCGTGCGAGTTTCCTCCCACAATACTTCGCCAACGGATTCCGGGTTGGTTGAGTTATCTGAGTTGATTGAGTTGGCTAGTCGAATGCTCAATTTTAATGGCGCGACTTGTGGCATGCGTTGGCGGATGACCAATGTCCCGCGCAGCAGATCGCGCTCGAACACGCGTTCAGGATGCTCGATCGATACCAGGTTTATGTCGGCAGGAGTTTGGGAGCCGCCCAGGCCGATGACATACACCGGACGTCGCTGGGTCGCCAGATTTTCTGCCACGGCCAACGGAGAGGCGCCGGCCGTGTTGCGTCCATCGCTCAGCAGGACCAGCGTCTCGTCGGCGTTTGTCTCCAACGTTTGCAGAGACTTATCCGTCGAATTCTCGGGGCCGGTCGATGGGTTGGTGTTGGTCGTCACGTTGGTGCTGGCAGAGCCGCCGACCAGGGCCACGCCTAACTGAGTTGCATTCGGATATTCAGCTGGCACCCAGGCTTGTGGATCGGTCGGCAGGGGCGATGTTTCGCTAAGCGTTGATTCCCAAAGCTTGGTACGCCCACGATCAAAACGCTCGACCACGATTTCAAATTCGTCTTGAAGACTACTGAGCACGCCACCATCGGCGGTCAACAAACGCTCTACGGCGCGAGCATAACGCGGCGAGTTATCAAAGCGTTCGATGGCTTCCAGGCTCATGGGCGGCAGATCATTGGTTGCGGTGCTTGTTGCACTGCCAGTTGCACTGCTGGACGCTGGCTCGGTAGATACACCAGAGGGGCTGGAGGAACTCATCCAACCGAGCGACTGGGCGATGCTCAGTTTCGACGCCTGATCGAAATGGCGATCATTGATCGACATGCTTCTGGAGCTATCGACGAGAAAACGCAGTCGTCCTGGTTCGCCTTCGCGATAGCGATGATGCAGTACCGGAGCAGTTAACACCAGCAGCGCCAAGACGATAGCCGCGCTGCGCAGCGTGGGCAGAAGCCAACGCACCGCCCCGTTCAGGACTTGCGTTTCACGCCAATACAACCACCAACTAAATAGTCCGATAGCCAGCGCTAGCAGCACTCCCTGCCAGAGCGCCAAATCGCCAATGAAACGTAAACTGGTCATGTGGGTGTCCGCGTAAGACTCTGCTGCAGGAGCAGTTCAGCCAACAAACACACCACCAACGCTGCCAGCATGTAGCGCCAAATTTCGCGTCCCGTTTGCTTGACCTGCTCGGCTTGCCAGAACGCACTGGCCGACGGTTGTACCTGCGCGTCCAAGCGTTTGGCCCAATCGTTCAACTCACCCTGGTCCAGCGGGGTCAACACGGACTCTTCCGCACGCACGCCAGCCACGATCGCTATCGGTCGTTCTTGCACACCGCTCAATTGATACGCTCCAGGAAAATTCGTACTCGCAAACTGCACGCTTCGCGACTCGCCCAAACTCTGCACATCCAAGCGATATCTCAAATTCTGAGGTGTTAATAACTCAATCTCAGCCGGTAAAAGTTTGGATTTGTCACTATTGAATTTATCAGTGTTCGCTTTAGATTTATCACTATTAGATTTGTCAGCAGCTTGATTCGCTTTCGGATCGGCCGGTGGTAATGCCGTCGACGATAGAGCCACGGCCAACATACCACCGGCTTCGATATTCAATTGGGGCATCGACGAGGTGGCGCCGTATAGGACCAACTGTTGCACCAGGGGTACGAACACTTCGCGCAGGGGCAAATTCGACCACCGTTCACCGCAACTGGTCGCCCATTGCATGACGCGCCCGCGCCCCACAGCGCGTTCCATCAAGAGTGGATCACCGTTGTCCAGAACCAACATGGTTAACGCAGCCTGCTCGGTATCCGTTTTCTTGGGACTTGCATTACTGGGATTGGTCTTTGAGTCGGCTTGCAAGCGATACCAGGTATTGAAGTCGATGCTATCCAAGCGACCGTTACTGCTGCGATTGAAGAAGGTGAGCGCGGGATGCTCGTAGCTTTGGTTTTGAATCTTGAGTGTGGCTTGCGGCCGACCTACGGGTCTGGATAACTCGGCA
Organism: Pirellulaceae bacterium; assembly: GCA_020846515.1. Lineage (GTDB taxonomy): Bacteria > Planctomycetota > Planctomycetia > Pirellulales > Pirellulaceae > Aureliella. The sequence goes on along the minus strand of JADLDX010000600.1, from coordinate 4,742 downwards.
AAGTCGGCTGGCAACAACCGCACCGCTGCGGCAGTCCCCCAGCGCTGGTTGTACCATTGGCTCTGCAGCGCATCGCCGGCCCAAATGATCAGCAGACCACCAGCTTGAACGAACTGTGTCACGCGCTGAGCAGTGGCATCGTCCAGTGTCGGTATGTTGGTCAAGATGATCGCTTGTCGAGTGGCTAACCATTTCTCGGAAAGATCTTGAGGCCCGACGATCTCGCATTCAATGGGATCAGCACCCGCTTGCGCTTCAGCCCAGCCGGCGGTCTCTTCATTGGTGCTTGCGCCATCCAGACTGACCGCATAAGGCGAGAGTGCCAGGTTCAAAAAGGTTGATTCATCAATCAATTTAGAGTTCGCCGCTCGTGTGCTGACGATGCCCACGCGTACCGGTTCGATAACCTCGACACTCCAGCGCGAGACATCATCACTGGAGACCAAGGCTTGAGGCGATTCACCTGAGGCGATCCGCGCGGCACGTTCGTCGATCGAGACGCTCAGCACGTGGGAACCCAACGTCTGTAATTGACAGGAGAAGGCCAGGAAAACTTGCGAATCGCCAGCGATCTCCACGTTTTTGCTGGCCAACTGCACTTTGTCAGCGGTCAGTACCACCGGCAAATTTTTAACGCGTTGGCGACCGTGATTGCGGACCGCCACGCGCACCTCAAGCGTTTGCTTGGGCGTCACGACGCTAGGCCCCAACGGTCGATCGATCTGTACCGACAGGTTATCTGGTGACCTGGCCATGACCGGTATAAACGTGACTTCGATGGGCGAAGCTTTGGATTCCGAACTAGCGCGCAGCGTGGTTAATGACTCTGGCTCGATACCTTCCCATTGGCTTCGCTGAAAGTCGCTGATCAGGATCAGATGTCGTCGGGGTTGCTTGGCCTTGGCCAAACTGGCCAGGCCGGTCGATAAAGCATCGCGCAAGGCGCTGGCACCGGCACCACCACGCACATCGCGCAAACGTCGCAAAACACGCTGCGTATCAAAGGTTGCACCTGAGGTCTGATCGACCACGCCACCACCACTGGTCAGCAACGTGATTTCGGTCGATGGTCCAAAACGTTGGATCAACGCGGTCGCCTCGGCAATGGCTGCCGCGAAGCAAGAACTGGTCGAGCCGCCTGCGTTACCTGCGGCGGTTCGCTCTACATTTCGCCCTGCATTTCCCTCTGTAGTTCCCTCTGGGGCTTTGGCAGCTGCGGCCTCCATACTCAGGCTGTTATCGATCACCAACACCACGGAGTGCTGATTGCCCCCGGCGGCTGTGCGCCAGGCGGTCAACACGGGCCGAGCCAAACAGAGAGCCAAGATGGCGGGAATCAGCATGCGTAGCAGTAACAACAACCAGGCTTGCCACTGGATGCGTCGCGAATTGATTTTAAGAGCTGACTCCAGCAGATGCATCGCGCCCCAATCCAACACTTTGAATCGCGATCGATTCAGCAGATGAATAATCAAGGGGATCGAGGCGGCAGCGGTACCAGCGATCAGCAGCGCGTTGAGAAAGATCATAGCGATCGACCCCGCGCGGCCAGGTAAGAGGCCAACAAACTGGCATGAGGCTGATCGGTTGTGCAACTGATCAAGTCAATCTTTTGTTTCCCACAACCGGCAGAGAGTGCTGTGCGAAACTTGGCTAAGTTCTCGAGATAAGACTTGCGGAGCAGCGAGCTATCGAGCAGCCGCATATGACTGGCCAGTTCCAAGGAGCGAAACTGGGTGCGTCCTCGAAAAGGGAACTCCAGTTCGTCGCGATCCCAAACTTGAAACACGACGACGTCGTTGCGCGCGTGGCGGAAGTAGCTCAGTGTGCGCAGCAGATTATCGACTTCGTCAAAGCAATCGGAGATCAGGACTAATAAACCGCGTTTGCGAATCTTGGGGACCAACTTGGTGAGCACTTCGCTAATGGCCGTCTCGCCGTTCGGCTTACTGGCCGCCAGCGTGCCAAGCAGACTGCGCAGATGGCTCGGCTTGCTGCGGGGCGGAATATAATTTCGCATTTCCGTATCGAAGGTTACCAGGCCAACTGAGTCTTGTTGGCCGACCAGCATGTAAGCTAAACACGCGGCCAGACGCACCCCAAAATCATGTTTGGAAGTCTTGGTCGATCCCTTGGCACCATAAGCCATTGAACCGCTTTGATCGACCAGAATCGTGCACCGCAGGTTGGTCTCTTCTTCATATTGGCGAATGTAGAGCCGGTCGGTTTTGCCGTACAGTTTCCAATCGATCGTGCGAATTTCGTCGCCGCGAACATAGGGTCGATGCTCTTTAAATTCAACGCTAAAGCCTTTGTGAGGCGAGCGATGCATACCGACGGTGATGCCTTCGACAACTTGACGCGCGTACAGTTGCAGCTTGGCCAACTTGTCACGGTCGGTGGCTGACAGAAGTGCATCGGAAGGTACTTGGCTCATATTCGCTGGCCCATTGGCTCGTCACCCAATCTATGTCTTACTTTAGCAACCACTGCCAGGCTTTGGGCGGGGCTTGGACGGGCGCTGGGCACCAGCCACACTTACTTGTTAGCCTTGACCAGCTCTTTCACAGCGCGCTGGATGATATCATCGGTGCGAATACCATCGGCTTCGGCAGAAAAGGTAGGTACCAGGCGATGGCGCAGCACGGGAGCAGCCAGGGCCGCAATATCATCGGTCGACACATGATAACGTCCGTGCAATAGGGCGCGCGATTTAGCGGCCAGCACCAATTGCTGACTGGCACGAGGACCTGGACCCCAATCGACCCAGTCGTTCACCCAAGGCACTTGTTTATTTGGCGTGGGACGCAACGAGCGCACCAAGTCCAATACCATTTGCTTGACATGCTCAGGCAGCGGCACCATGCGCACGGTCTGTTGAAAATCAATAATCTCTTGTCCCGTAACGACCGGTTCTAACTTGGCTTGCAAGCCGGTGGTCGTACGATCGATGATCAGGCCTTCTTCATCGCGCGACGGATAATCGACGATAACTTGAAAAAGAAAGCGATCGCGTTGGGCTTCGGGCAGCGGATAAGTGCCCTCTTGTTCGATTGGGTTCTGGGTGGCCAAGACGAAGAATGGTTCAGCCAATCGATAGGTCTTGCCGCCAATGGTCACTTCGTGTTCCTGCATGGCCTCCAAGAGAGCGGCTTGGGTCTTGGGTGGTGTGCGGTTGATTTCGTCGGCCAACAGCAACTGCGTGAATACCGGACCGCGTTCGAAGACCAGCTCGCGATGCCCAGTGGTTGGGGATTCTTGAATAATATCCGTGCCGGTAATGTCGGCGGGCATCAGGTCGGGTGTGAACTGGATGCGATGAAACGATAAGGCCATCGATTCGGCCAGCGTCCGGACCATCAACGTCTTGGCCAGTCCGGGGACACCTTCCAACAGGCAATGGCCACGCGACAACATGGCGATCAGTAGTTGTTCGATAACGTTGTCTTGACCGACGACTATTTTGGCTACTTGCTCGCGCACTTTCGTGCACGCCTGGCGCAACCGCTCGGCGCGCTGGATATCGAGATCTGTCGCCACTGGACTTGCGTGAGCCAAAGGTCATCTCCACAGCAAAAAAGGTAGGAAGCTCGGTGAAGGGGGTCACGGGCATATTCGCCCGCTAAAACTAGCATGTTCGCCGTAGGGTGGAGCCTGGATGCGGGACCGGTGACATGCCCTGGTCTCGCAATCTCGGGCGAGCTTTGCCCCAACCACTGGACTACTATGCTAATCGCTTACAGAGACCCGTGGGAGGTGGACGCGGATGGTTGTGCCTTGGCCGAGTTGGCTATCAACGCGGATAAAGCCACCAGCTCGATCGACGATGCGTTGCACGACGGCCATTCCCAACCCCGAGCCGCGATTTTTCGTGGAAAAGAAAGGCTCGAACAATCGCTGCTGTGTCTGTTCATCCATGCCTTTGCCGGAATCAGAAATTTCCAGCGTTACATAATTTGCTTGAGATTCGACGTCCGGAACGCATTGATCGGTGCGAATTCTGATTTTACTGCCTGGTGGCGAGGCCTCGCGGGCGTTCACGACCAAATTCAATAACACACGATCCAATTGATTGCGATCGATAAAGACTCGGCCGGTCGCCGGGGAATGCTCTACCAGAATTTCATGATCTCTGCCGACCGCCGTCCGCACAAATGGCAGAAACTTGTCGATGGCGTTGTCCAGATTAATCGCCTCAGGTTTGGCCGGTGCATTCCGTCCGTAGTCGATCAACTCGGACACCAGCCGTTCACCCATCTCAGCGGCTTCTTTGATAATTTCCGCCGGTTCACGCAAGTCCTCGGGCAGGTTGTGGGCAAGTTTGAGGACATGAGCACTATTGCTAATGCTGACCAACATATTGCGGAAATCGTGCGCCACGCCCAGGGCCATCTTCGCCAAGGCATCTGATTTTTCCAGAGTAAACAAGCGGCTTTCATTGACCTCCAGTGTGCGTTGCAGCTTTTGCACCTGAACCGCGCGATACTTAGCGGCCAACAAATCCGCAATCGACGCTACAAAATCACGTTCCTCGGTGGTCCATTCGCGCGGGGGCCCCACATGCTCGCAGCAAAACACACCAATCACTTCGCCGCCCACGAAGATCGGCGCGTCCAACAACGACGTAATACCCAGCGGCTTGAGGTAAGCTTCAACCAGTTCGAGCGTCTTGGGGTCCGACTGGGCGCTTTCAGCCGGCAGAATCTTGCGATGCTTGAGATGCTGAAAGTATTCTGGGAAAT
>JADLDX010000599.1 GCA_020846515.1 Pirellulaceae bacterium | reverse complement strand
TATCACCTCAACGCCGAAGAAGAGCCGGAGAATCTCGACTATCCGAAAGATCCCGAGTTCCGTAAGAAATACGGCCCCCGTGGCGTGATGAGGTGCAAGGCTGATGGCAAGGGCGGCCAGACCATCGAGAATACCGGACCACTCACCAAAAAACGCATGGAGACAATTGATGATGAAACCGTCGCGGCAGCGAAAGACTTCATCACACGCATGAACAAGGAAGGCAAACCCTTCTTCTGCTGGTGGAACGGCACTCGCATGCACTTCCGTACCCACGTGAAGGCAGAGCATCGTGGCATTTCCGGGCAGGACGAATACAGCGACGGCATGGTCGAGCATGATTTGCACGTCGGCGAACTACTGAAGGTCATTGATGAGCTTGGCATCGCGGACAACACCATTGTCCAGTATTCGACCGACAACGGCCCGCACTACAATTCCTGGCCCGATGCCGGAACCACGCAGTTCCGCAGCGAAAAGAACACGAACTGGGAGGGCGCCTACCGGGTCTCCTGCTTCGCACGCTGGCCCGGCCATTTCCCGGCTGGCACGACGCTTAACGGCATCGTGGCGCACGAAGACTGGCTGACCACCTTCGCCGCCGCCGCAGGAGCGCCGGACATCAAGGAACAGCTACTCACGGGCGTGGAACTCAATGGCCGCACTTATAAGAACCACCTCGATAGCTACAACCTGCTTGATTACTTGAGTGGCAAGACGAAGGAGTCGCCGCGCAGGGAGTTCATCTATGTGAACGACATCGGCGAGATCGTCGCCGCCCGCGTGGGTGATTGGAAGGTTGTATTCATGGAAAACCGAGCCGAGACCATGGCCCTCTGGCGCGAGCCATTCGTTGAATTGCGTGCCCCGCTGCTCTTCAATCTGCGGCGAGATCCATTTGAGAAGGCGCAACATAACTCGAACACCTATAACGATTGGTGGATTGAACGCGTTTACGTCATCGTGCCGATTACCGACATCGTCGCAAAGTTCCTTCTGACCTTCACGGATTTCCCGGCGAGCCAGACGGCAGGCTCCTTTAACCTGACGAAGATGCAGAAGCAGATCGAAGAAATGAGCAAGGCCAGCAAGTAAGTTTCCTGGTTCAATTGCGAAGTACGCGGACCGCCTCTCACGGGGCGGTCCGCATTTTTGCCAGCGAAGCAATTCGCTAATTGACAAAAAAATCTAAAGTAATGAGTAGCGAATCCAAACAAAACTACATTTCTACCGCGCTCTTCGCTGCAGTGGTTTTCACAACCACCATCACGCGCGCTGCCGACCCGTTGCCGTCCTGGAAAGACGGCCCCGCAAAGAAATCCATCGTCGCCTTTGTTGAGAAGGTGACGAAAGAAGGCTCGCCCGATTTCGTGCCCGCCCCCGATCGCATCGCGACCTTTGACAATGACGGCACGCTCTGGTGCGAGCAGCCCGTGCCGGTCCAACTTTACTTCGCGCTCGATCGCGTCAAGGCGCTAGCACCGCAGCATCCTGAATGGAAGGACAAGGAGCCGTTTGCTTCGCTGCTCAAGGGGGACTTGAAGGCCGCGCTCGCTGGAGGGGAACACGCGATCATGGAATTCATGATGGCCACGCACACGGGCATGACGACAGTGGAATTCGAACAGATCGTAAGAGACTGGATCGCCACCGCAAAGCACCCGACCACCGGCAAACGTTACCTCGACATGACCTATCAACCGATGCTGGAAGTCCTTGCCTACCTTCGCGCAAGCGAATTCAAAACATACATCGTCTCGGGCGGCGGTATTGAATTCATGAGGCCGTGGGTCGAGGCAGCTTATGGGATTCCGCCGGAGCAAGTGGTCGGCAGCAGTGTGAAGACGAAGTTTGAACTGCGCGATGGCAAGCCGGTACTGGTCCGATTGCCGGAGTTGAACTTCAACGACGACAAAGGCGGCAAGCCTGTCGCGATCAATCTGCACGTTGGTCGCGTTCCGATTGCAGCGTTCGGCAATTCCGTCGGCGACCAGCAGATGCTTGAGTACACGCAGGGCGGCAGCGGACCCCGGTTCGAGTTGCTCGTGCTGCACGATGACGCGGTGAGAGAATTTCCTTATGGCCCAGCCCGTGGACTGCCTGATGTAAAACTTGGCTACTTCACTCCCGCGCTGGAAGAGCACGCGAAACAGAACGGCTGGACCGTCGTCAGCATGAAAGACGATTGGAAGACGGTATTCCCCGCTGCGCAATCCGAAATCACTGCGATTGACATCTTGTTGCAGCCTGACGCGACGATGTTCCAATATGCCGCTGACAATAATTCTCGCTTGCTTAAGGTTTTCCCGAGCGGTTTCGAGCTCGATGCGACTCACACTCCACACATCACGATGCTCCAATGTTTTGTCCGCACCGCGGACCTCGAAAAAGTCTATGCCGCCGCCGACAAGGTGATTGCTGACGCGAGTGTGACCAGGATGAAGTTGGAGGCCTTTAAGTACTACTATGCCCCGGGTGGTGTGGTTGGGGTCGCGGGCATTTGCGCGAAACCGACACCGGAAATCCTCAAGTTGCAAGCGGACATCATCGCCGCTGTGAAACCCTTTCTGGCGGAGACTGGCACCATCGGCTCGTTCACCGCGCCCCACAACGATGAGGCCACCGATGCGGCCTTGGTAGAATATGTATCAGCGTTTGTGCCGAAGATGAGCGGAGAAAACTTCAATCCCCACGTCAGCACGGGAGTAGCGCCGAAAGAGTACCTCGACGAGATGTTGGCCGAACCATTCAAGTCTTTCACCTTCTCACCTGCGGGTGCAGCTGTTTACCAGCTCGGC
>JADLDX010000598.1 GCA_020846515.1 Pirellulaceae bacterium | reverse complement strand
TGGTTAGCACGGGAGGCCCCCTCCCCGCCTGAGCTGCCGCCAGGCGACCCTCCCGCTGCTACGCAGCGGGAGGGTTAGTTGGCTGCTACCTTAGACGCGTTCCCAACGCATGGCACAGATACGGGCAAGAACCAGAAAGACTAAACCGCAAGACGCCAAGACGGTCAGTTCTAGACTGAGCTCGGCCAGCGGTAGCTCTCGCCAGAAAACTTTGTTGTAGCCATCCAACGCCCAAGCATTAAAGGTCAACTGGCCCACACGTTTGATCTCTTCGCCCATCAAGTAGCGAGGTACCATACTGCCACCCAAAGCACTCATCGACAAGATAAGAATCGTCGACACCCAACCTAATTGCGTACGAGATCGACAAGCCGCGGCCAACATCAAAGCGAAACTGGCTGCAGCACCGCTGGTGACCAGGGTCATAATGGCGAAACCATCCAGATGCTCACGCAGGTTCAGCCCAAAGGCGACTGCGCCCCATGTAAACATCAACGTCGTCTGCAGACAACCGATCAAGGTCAAGTAGCACCACTTGCCCAGTAACAAGTGATCCATCGTCGCGCGGCTGCAGAGGATTCTCTCTAGCGTCGAATTTTCTTTCTCTTCCAATAACGAACCGCTACCGGTCGTAGCGCTAAAGAGTAAGAACATGACCGCGATACCAGCGGCGTACATAGCGATGACAGGGTTCGTCTTACCACGCCCCAACACATCGACCACCTCTATAGTTGGCATCGATATGGCCGCGCTGTGAGCCAGCGGAGTTGCCGTCGAAGTTGCCGCCACGGAAGTGGCCATTGCGGGTACCAATGTCGTGGTTGGCAACGAAGCGACCGTCGAACCAATGCCCACGTATTCAGCGCTGCGCACCGTGGCCAGTTCACTAACCGTGGGCGTACCAATGGAGCTCGATACCATGCTCACGACCGATTTTTGGACTAGCGGTGGGACGATCTGCGAAGCTAGTTGATCAAAAGAATCGTTTAATATGTGGATGCGATAGACAGAATCGTTGACTGAAGCTGTCGATGCCGCAACGGATTGCGAATCGGAACGAGTCAACACAATCGCCGCCGATACATGACCGCGCCGTACGAACTTTTCCGCGTCGTTACGATTCAGATTCACCCTGGCACCCTGTCGAGTCGCACTCTGCAGTACCAGTCGATCACTTTGACGAAGCTGCGCGATGACCGCCTGCGACCAGTCATTGCCGACTTCATCGCAGACAACCACTTTCAACTGCCTGGCATCAACTCGTGAGTTCTTGGAACCAAAGATCCAGGCAAAAATACTAAAGAAGATCAATGGCACGACAAACGTCAACAACAACTCGGGCTTGTTGTGCCATAACCTGCGACAGCTTATTAGCATTACCGTGCGTATCATTCGCGCAGCTCGCAACCGGTCAACGTCAGAAACAATTCATGTAAATTGGGCTCGCGAATTTCCAGGCTGTTGACATATCCACCCAAGGCTCGGATCTCATTCAATAGAATCGGCAGGTCCTCGCCAATGTCTCCTAATCCAGCCACCCAGCACTCCGCGTTCGGGTCCCATACAAGTCCCTCTAAGCGGCCCGCCGTCCAATGTTTCAATTGCAAGTTTACGCGGCGATAGTTGCCCAACGTCTTCTCAATCAGTTCGTCCAATGGCCCATCGGCGACCACGCGACCATGATCGACAATCACAATGCGATCGCATTGGGATTGAGCCTCGTCTAAATGATGGGTAGTCAGCATCAGCGTTGTGCCCGAACGATGAAGTGAGTCGAGCATCTCGAAGATGCGCTGGCGGCTTTGCGGATCCACGCCCACGGTCGGTTCATCCAGTAGCAGCAGTTTGGGGCGATGCAAAACCCCGCAGGCTATGTTTACTCGTCGCTTCATGCCACCGGAAAATGTACGGGTGAGTTGATGTTGACGATCAGTCAAGCCGATCCATTGGAGCGCCCAATCCACGCGTTGCCGAATCTCACTCCGCATCAAACCATGCATTTGGGCAAAGACGGTCAAGTTTTCGCGCGCAGTCAGATCGCCATAGATGGCCAACTCTTGCGGGACAACGCCTAAATGATCACCAGCCCCAGGTTCCTCGATTGGTCTGCCCAACAGATTGACCTGCCCGGCATCTAAGCGCACACGACCTGCTATCGCCCGGACGAGCGTGGTCTTGCCAGCGCCATTGGGGCCCAGCAATGCCACGCGTTGGCCGCTCGGAACGTCCAGCGATAATCCATCGAGAGCGACTTGATCGCCAAAGCGCTTCCGTAGCGAGGTAAGGCTCAGCGCCGGTGGCGACGACTCTTGCGACGTCACTTGTTCGGTAGATGGCTGCTTCCCAGTCGCGCAAGCTACCGAGGTGGATGAACCATCGGCCAGACCGGGAGTCTGAGCGCCCGGTGATTCAATTTTGTCGTGGTGACGAAGAAAGAGAGGCAGCATGAAGTGCTTTGCATGCAGTGGACCGATCGGATCGCAAACGCTCCACCCCGGTCCGAGACCTAAAGTTATGTCCCGGGAAGGTTAGGCAAACGCACCCACTCGATCAATGCCAATCTATGAAAATGGTGCCGGCATCGAGCCTCAGAAGGCATCCCAACGCCGCGATGCTTTCATTAGCCATACCGGGCTGGCAACAGTTAAGTACGCCAACGGTAATGACAAACTAGCACCATACAGGAATAGCCCCAAGGATCGCTGCCAGCCCCCCAGGAGAATAGGACTAGCTGCCAGGCAGACCAAGATCCAACCCAGGCCAAGCATCATGCCCTCCTGACTGAGCGTGAGATTCAGTACACGGTGCCGCGCGTTTCGCAGTGTTCGACGAGATAGCTCAAGCATGAGATCAATCCTTGCATGAAGCCATTGCAAATGGCCCCTGCCTTTTCCGCCAAGAGCGATTTGCAAGGGAACAGTCAGTGAACGAAGTTAACTGTCAAGCCTTGATTATCGGATACCTAATGTCAGATTCAACTACACAGACCTCAGCTTGGCGTGACTTCGCCACTCAATGCCGGTTTGGAACCCAAGTGATGGCGCGTCGATATCGATTCGTCCAATTAGCGCGCGTTTGGACGGCTGAACGTTTGGCTGACAATTGGATTCGACGAGTCGCGGAGCGATTCGTCCACATGTGGAGTGACCTGAATTTGGCCGTACAACCCGAACCAGGACCGTCATTTAGGGCCTGTTTTCGAATAGCGAACCTGGAGCACCGCGAACTGAAACCTAGGCTTAAGGGCCCCTGCGAGATGGTTTAGGCGTTATCACCGTCAACCCTTTCGCGCTCTATCACCCTGAAAATACGAGTTGTCAAGTGTGCCCCCTCCATACTCGACCCTGCTACCGTTCCGACGGTGGTGTGAATTCGTCACGATTTTTTGTCGCCGGCCTGTTGGGCAGCTTCCTGTCGCTGCTTACGGGATTCGCCCTTTTTTTGCTGGGCGAATGCGGCTTACATTTAAGCCTGCTTACGCCGTTGCTACTGGCCTCCGGCCTGTCGGCGATCATGACTCTGCTACTGAGTTGGGCGCATTGCCGAAATCGTTGGCTGGGTAGCATACTGCTGGGTAGCCTCGGCGGGCTGTGCTACATCAGTTCCTTCTATTTTTCCATGGTCAGCCTGTCGCCGGCGGAGCTATGGTATCGACTGGATGCACTGCCACAATACGTCGAACTGCGCATCGAGACCGATGTGCAGCGCAGTACACGAGCCCAACGGCTCGCCAATCAAGAACCCGAACCACGACCGTTGGTCAATCTACTGTTCACGGCCGCTGAATGGTTGGCTTGTATTGTGGTACCCGCCTTCGCCGGTGCCACGCGTTCTACCCGAGCCTACAACAGCCAGACGCGACGTTGGACCTGCGAAGAAAAGCAGTTGTTGCCCAACAATACCAGCCCGAAACTGATCGCGGCCCTAGAGGATGCGGCTGGTAATGGACAGGCGTTGTTCGATTTGGTCGCTACGCCCTTACCTCTCGGGGAGCGTCCGCAACCAACCACGTTGACCTTAGAGTATACGACCGACGACTGCTCACCCCTAAAGCATCCGATCTATCTGACCATCTCCGATTGGAGCGCAGAGAAGAGAATCACAGGGACCGATATGAAGCAGAAGATAGTGGCCCGACAAGTACTCCTGTCTGGTGTCGAGGCCATTACGATGCGAAGTTGGTTCCCGAATTTCGAACAGTCTATTGAGCTATACCATCCGCAGCTTCGCGAAGTTGCCGAGTACGCTCTTCGCGGTTCAGGACCTTCCAGTACCGCTGGACAAGCCAAGCCCACTTCCCGTTCCCCGCCTCAAACGCAGTTCGTTACATCCCCCGGGCGAGCACTGGCTACGATCCAGCCTGCGCCCGCGCAATATCGCAACCGAGTGCGAAGCACGAGCTATCGAAAGATGCTGGGTCTCTTAAGTAATGCTGGTGGACTGGCGCGCATGGCCGCCTTCGCCTGCGTATTTGTGGCTACGACTCTACTGAAGTTCTCTGCCCTTTGGGCGATCGTACCCGGTGTCTTGACGCTTGTATTGGCTGCGATCAGTTTGTTCATCCATGTGTTTGGTCCCAGTGGTATCACGGATGTTTGGGTTGGAAGACGCGTTCGCAAAACATTAGCCCAACGTACCGACGCGTTGGTTCCAGCCGACGACCCAGATAGCCTGTTCGTCTCGATCATGCCGAATTTCCCTGGCGATGAATTGGTCGCTGCAAGTCTGCCGGACTTAGCTCTGATGAAGTTCGATCGGCAGCACCAGGCAATTCTGTTTGAAGGCGACCGAGATCGCTACCACATTCCGTTTGCCTCGGTCGTCGAATGTCAACCTCGACAGTTCTCACTTCCCGGTTCCGAACGCCGCCATATTCAGTTCTGGATGGTGCAGTTGACGATCCACACTGCCCAAGGCCCACAAGCTTTCTTGATTGGCATCGGCGAAGATCGCATCGTGCCGCCAGCCACCAACACTCAGCGATACAACGAAGTGTTCACGCTGTGCGAATTGATTACTGCCGAGATGATGCCTGTATTCGTCCAACCTCCAGCCAAGCCCGTGATCCCGGCTCTCACCATGTTCAATTGGCAAGGCAACACCACCACCCAAGCGTAAGCATGCCGAACTAACCCTCCTGCTGCGTAGCAGCGGGAGGGTCGACTGGCGTCAGCTCAGTCGGGGAGGGGGCCTCCCGTGCTAACCAAGCATGAAGCAATTCGCTGCGGGCTCGTCTGTGCGGCGCATGCACCCTCCCCGAAAAAACAGGCTGCAGTAGCGCCTGTTTTTTCGACCCTCCCGGGCGCTGCGCTGGGAGGGTTAGTTCTGCCGCTGCGCAGCAGCGGAACTAACCCTCCTGCTGCGTAGCAGCGGGAGGGTCGCCTGGCGTCAGCTCAGGCGGGGAGGGGGCCTCCCGTGCTAACCAAAGCCAGAATCACTTCGCGCTAACTCGTCTGTGCGGCGCATGCACCCTCCCCGAAAAAACAGGCTGCAGTAGCGCCTGTTTTTTCGACCCTCCCGAAGGGAGGGTTAGTTCCGGGGTTAGTTCAGTACCACTGGTACGCGTATGCGTGGAACTCGGCCATCCGCGCTTTTCTAAGCTCGGGGTTGGCTACGTATGGTGCTAATCGCGCCATGTGGGGACGCAGTCTGTCTCGCAATACTCGATCGACCCATTGCTGAGACCGCCAATCTCGAGGCGCTTTGGTTTCAGCCAACCATTGAGCAAGCGTGGCCTCAATGCCAACGCGTATCGATGCGTCCGAACTCTCGAGCAACGTCACCAATGGAATTAAGCCTTCGCTAGATGTTTCATGCGTCGGTATCTGAGTCGATGGCGCTGGATTGCCAGACAAGATCTGCTGCGCGTTGTAACTATGGACCGCATAATCCACAGGCAAGATCGTATACAGCACTGCCGCTAGAGCTGCGGTCCAAAGTTGATGACGAATCAACCACAAAAAATCTCGACCTCGCAAAATCTTTTATACAACCAAGCCAAAACCGATCACCACGGCCAACGTACCCAATAGGCCAATGACACGCATCCGCGTCATGCCGTTGAAGTCGATGTAGATGAAAAGACGATGGACGACCGCCAAGCCCAATAGGAAATTCTCGGCTGACCATATCCAAGCCCAAGCCTTCAAAAAACCAATGCGCGGGTCTTGAACCAGCGTGCCACGAAACGCCATCGACAAAACCAACGTGGCCAAGGCCAAGGCGACCGTCAGCCAAAATGCTCCTTCATGTGCGTAACCTGCGTAATAGAAACCTTCCGGAAATTCGCGGAACCACAACGTCACAAACTCAAACGCTAAATAGACGGCGAATAAAACGACCACGCTCATTAGCATGTTCCGCACCGCCAGATAACTGTCGCTACTGGCCGAAGCTTTAACCTCCGGCTTAACAGGCAAACTGAAGAGGTAGTTGGCTGCCGGATAAATCAGCCCCATCCCCAACCAGGCACTGAAACACCAAAAGACAATCTCCCAAGCTTCAAAACCACTGAACCACTCACCCACGCGTGTCATGAAAGTTCGCACGTGACCATCCAACCACCGATAGAGGTCCGGGTTGGCACGCACGAAGATCATGCTGAACACGGTCACTACCAACAGCGGCAAGGCCACCGCATAACGCGATCTGCTGCCGGCAGCGACCGACGTTACACCTCGCAGACTAAACCGTGATATTCGAAAACCACTGCCTGCTACAACGTGCAGCGCGAACCGCAGCATGTCAGGCAAATACGGCGGGGTACCATTAATCGACATCGACAAGGCCATCAGCATCGCGACACCACTGACCACTGTCCCAAGCGAACCACACCAGGCCAGCTTTAAACTGCAGGCGAAAATCAATCCACACGTCGCCATGGTATACGCAGCATGCCCCAGTTGCCGCCGAGCTACCAGCATGATGGCCGCCGCGCTGGTGAGAAACAGCCCCCAAGCTGTGTAGCCACCCGAGTGATACAACAGCACATCACTTAAGACCACCCACAGCAGAATAGTTGATATATCAACTAATGTCTCGCGTCGACTCAATCGCTGGAGGACTTGAAGTACCGGTCGAGCAGGGCTCGAACCGTCAAGGGAGCTGCTGTTACCGGGTGCATTACCTCCGACTACCTGGGCATCAACAACATTGTCTTCAGACTCGCCTAAGCCGTCTATCGTTGACATCGCTATGCTCCTGGAAATGAGGGAGACGAGAAGAGCCGTAAGCGTGCAAACACAACCAAGCACTAAGAAAAGTGGCAGCAACACCTGGCTTAAACCCGAATGGGTAGTGTCGCTGTGCCACCTAGATTATAAGCCAAGCCACATCCTCGACGGCAAGGGTTGCACCGTCGATCGCAAGAAATGATGTGGCTGCTTGGTCAGCGCCACTTTGAATCAGCCGCTGGGCGTTAGCCGCGGTTTCTTTCAGCGAAAACCGTGGCTAACGCCAATACGGCTCATCTTTAAAATATAGCAGCGAATCGCAGGTGAATTCGATTCAAAGTCGCGCTGTCCAACTAATCACCGGGTCCGCTTTAGCGGGAGTTGATCACCAGCCCCTGATCGTTGATGGTGAACGGCAAAATGCGATCATCGGCTGGGCTGCCGCGATGTTTGGCAATGTAGAGCGCGCGTTGCATGCGACCTTCAGAAAGCACGCGGCCCATCAGGATCACCGTATTGGCCCCGGCTGCCAGGTCACCTTCGGCCAAGGGACGCATCATCAATTGATCGAGCATCGATTCCGTGGTCGTCACCAAGACCATGGCCGCGGCGCGACGGTGATCAAAGGCATGTTGCATAACCTGACTGGAAAGCTCGCGAAAACGTTGGCGAAACACCTCACGCGCCAGCCAATCATGCTCTTTGCGAAGCATTCGATGGTAAACGCTCTCCAGCAAATCCATCTGCAAAGAGTCGGAGCGATCCGATTGTGGCTCGATACCGTCGATCACAAAACGCTGTGTGCCATGGACCAGGTGCCCATACACAAAGTGAGACAGATAGGGCAAGCGGCGATTGAGCTCGGATTGCCAGGTATGCCATTGATCGACATCCATTTGGCTGCGCAGAACGCGCTGGCCACTGTAGCCCAAAAACGGCAAGACATCGTCTGGGCGACCGTCGGTGAACGGATTGGGCAAGTCATCACGACGCGGATCAGCCACGCTCAGCGGCTTACCGAACATGCGTTGGCCATAGCCGTCATGATTCTGAGAATCGCCTCGGCTGGAAAGATCGATAATCGCTCCTGCCTGGCCCTCCGCTTGCGCTCCGGCTTCGCGAAAAGCCATGGCTAGTTGAGTCTTGCCGACGCCCGTGGCGCCGATGAGCATAGTCAGAGTCCCCGGGAGCAAACCGCCTCCCAGGGACTCGTCCAGTTCAGGTAAGCCTGTTGAAAACCTCGAATCCATT
>JADLDX010000597.1 GCA_020846515.1 Pirellulaceae bacterium | reverse complement strand
TAATGTCTTCTCGATTAGGCAAGATGACAGTCGGCACAAAGCGAGCTTTATAGCCGTGGGCCTGTGTTTGTCGTACTACTGCCCCATCCACCGATAGCGATTTGCGCCAAGCATCGATCAAGTCTATCTCGCGAATTGTCTCGCGCCGCAGGGCCATGCTGCCAGCCCAGATGATGCCGTTAAGCCACACCTGTACGATTGCACCTGCATTCCAGAAGTAACGCACCATGGCTCCCCAGGTAACCTGATCGGGCGTATACCATCGATTGCCTGTGCTGACCCCCACTGAATGATCCCGCAGCGCCGCGACCCGGTCACGTAGCCAATGACGATGCGGCGCGCCATCACCGTCCAAGAAGGCAACTACCGCATAACTGGGATCTAGATTCTCGACGACTTCCGCCAAGGCACAACATTTCAAACTACAGGTCGTCAAGCGATTTGCCAGGGCCGTACTGACGACGCGTCCTGGCGGCGTACGCGATTGAATCTGATGTACATCTTCCCAAGCTGAATCCTGCGGGCTATCGACCACGATAAACAGCGTGAACTCCGGATAGTCCTGCTCCAAGACCGCTTGGATGCACGTCGTCAAATAAGGATCTGCGCCGCGAAGAGAAAGCACGACGGCCGCTTTAGGCAATTCGCCGGAATCATCCCTCTTGGCTGGCGCGGCCATCCAGAGTAGTCGTGCATATGCAAAGGCGAAGACGCCTTGGGCCACTGTCATCAACACGATGACCAGCGTCACCAAACCACCAAGCAGTGTCAGGGTTGAAAGGTTGTCGAATACATTCATTTAACTAAGAATCCCATCGCTAACTGGACAGCGCCACTTTGAATCGAATTCACAGTGATTCGCTGCTATTTCTTGGACATTAGCCGTATTGGCGTTAGCCACGGTTTGCGACATTAGCCGTATTGGCATTAGCCACGGTTTGCGACATTAGCCGTATTGGCGTTAGCCACGGTTTTCGCTAGAAAACCGGGGCTAACGCCCAGCGGCTGATTCAAAATTCGGTCAAAGGCCCTTTGCTCGTGTGATTACCATGCTAACTCAATAATCTTGAACAACCCGCGCACAGGTGGGCACAATCTTCGGCCCCAACGCTTGACGACCCCTAAGCGTTTCAATTTCTGGTCGTAGTAGGGAGAGTCGCCGTAACCACCCCAACGCTTTACACGTAATCCCAAATGCTCTCTGGCTAACGTCCCAACATCGCCAACCGAAAATGTCATCTGCGCATCAGGTACCGGTTGTCGCAAATTGGAGAACCACAAATACCATGGTGATTGCGCGTCAAACATGAAGGACGCTCGCGGAAAATTCGCCACCAGATTCTTGATTAAGGCTTGCACCTGTGCGGGCGTTAAAAAATACAAGACGCCTTCGGCTATGAACAACGTCGGCCCCACCACCAGGGCAGCCACCTCGGCTATCCATCGTTCGTCCGTGAGTGAACCGGTCAGGATATGGCGTCGCGGGCTGGTCTGGAAAAATTTCCTGCGCAGTTCGATAACGTGCGGCAAATCCAATTCGATCCAGCTCACTTGGCCATTGTCTAACCGATCAAAACGAGCATCCAAGCCAACGCCAAACTCCACGACTGTGCCGCTGGGGTGCAGCGTCAGGAACTCACTTACCAACTGATCCAACACCGCACCGCGAATGCAATAGTCGGCTTGCGGTACACCCTTCTGATTGAACGATTCGAAGTCGAAATCCAGCGACTCGACGATCTCAACCGCCTTGCGATCGCGCAGTATCGGTGTCGCCTGTCGAGCCTCGAGTGCTCGAGCCCACAAGGGCATCAGCAGTGTCGCTTGCGCCTCAGTGAGGTTGCTAGTATCAATCTTGTTCATACGTTTAATTCCATAGCTGGCTGAGCTTCATATGGCGGCGAGCAGCGAGTGTACGATCGTCGCGAACATTGTGGATCAGGTTCATAACGACTCCAGTCCTTGGGCGGAGCTGGCCTGATAGGGCTGGTATGCCAACATTTCAATACGCCAAGGCCCAAGCGTTCGATACTTGATGCCACGCCACTCAACTTCGCGTACCAGCAGACAGGACACCAAGGCCCAGGTATAGACCCATTGGGTTAAGTAAACAGCCGATGCCATTTGCCACCAGCTCACTTGACGCCGCCAATCCGTCCCTTCGCCACGAGCTTGCACGATCCTTGACACGGCTGATTCCATCCATGGCAGCAGGATCGTCAATCCGAATTGAAACAACAACATGCTTGCCCCAGTGACCAGTCCATAACCGATATAACCTTGTGCCAACCAGATCAGGCACATCGACCATCCCCAGAGCTGGAGCAGTGCGGAGGAGATACCGTGACCGACCACGGCCATCCACAACGGATGGTAAAGGCGAGCCGTCAACAACTGACGTCTCATCCATGGCACCAATGTTCGGAGCGTACAATCTTCGCGATTGACCATCATCAACGAGGGCACAAAGGCAACGCGTTGCTGGATACTGGCCAGTTGCCGGCGGAGCATCGTATCTTCACACAAGGCGGATCGCCAACGGTCGAGTAAACCAGCCTTTTCAATCGACGACAACTTTATCGCCAGTGTGCCACCCCAAGCGATTTCATACCAATACATCTGCACGACTGCCGCAGCATTCCAAAGGCAACGCGTCAGCGTACCAGCACTGATTTGGTCCGGCATATACCAGCGATTGCCGGTCGAGGCACCCACGTCCGCCGGTTGCAGCGCGGTAGCCAATTCGCGCAACCAGCTTGCATGCGGTACTGTGTCGGCGTCCAAAAGCGCAATAATCTCGATCGCTTCGCGGCTGTTAATTGACTCAATCGCTTGCACCAGACTGGAACACTTCAAACTACAAGTCGACAGTGGTCGCTCTAGCGTTAGAATCTCGTAGTTTGCGAATCCATGCGTAAGCAAGGATGCCCTAAGAACTGGCACAGACGGATCATTCGCATGGTCCACCATAAAGCAAATGCGATAGTTTGGATAATCCTGAGTAACCAGACCTTCGATGCAGCGCATTAAAAACGGATCACCACCGCGCAGGCAAAGAATAACCAGTGCGGGTGGAGCCTCTGGGTCGCTGACCAGCGGGACGTGCCATCGCTTTAGTCGAGTCACGAAGCCGGCGACCAATACAAACTGGGCTGCCCATGACACGGCCAAGATAATCATCAGTGCAATTAACAGAGTTGTCATCGTGTGGCCACCTGTGGAACATTCTGTTCTATTCGCTGACTGATCAGTTGTCTCAACTCGTGTGCCTGACTCGGCTGGATGACGCGTGGGTCATATCGCAAGCAGAATGTCAACTGTCCCGCATATTGACCAACTGTGATGGCTACACCCACCATAGGCGCCAGCGGCGCCAACACATCACATCTCTCAACCGTGACGTCGCCAAAGGTTAGTCGCTGATCGCTGCCCAAGTATGGTGAGCTGTCAAATAGTTTGCCCATATTGGAAAAGACTAACGACGTCGGGCATCGCCCCGGCCAGACGGCGCGGCGAGGACCGCGTTTAAATCGCAGGCTAAACATCTTGCGTACCCATAGCGACCAGATGAACAGCAGCGCCAGCCGATTGTGCTTGATTAGTTGCATTTCATCATGAATGCCCTTCAGCAAGGCTGGTCGGTCGCCGATTTGATGTCCGGTGCGATCCAGAAAGACACAAGAGACTATGTTACAAGCCGATTGTGTTTCGTCCGACTGAGCATCACGCAAATTCATCGGCACCATAATGCGCAACCACTGTTGCTCCTGATCGACACCCAAGCCGGGCGTTTGTTGTTGACGATACTGGGCGCATGCATCGAAGATACAGGCTGTCAGCAAATCGTTAAGCGTTACACGTTCAAACCGCGCCTGGTACCGCAGGGCCTGGGTCAGTTCACGCGAACAACGAAAGCTAGAGACTTCAATCGGGATGGACGACTCTGCATTGAGCGACTTTTTCAATTCGACGGAATAGCCAGCCAGCGGCACGGGACGCCGCATCAAGTATTGACGCACGCCAGCCAGTCCCACCAATTGCCGCGGCAATAACTGGCACACCTTCGACATCGTCAAGCCGAAAAAGTTACGCTGCTTCAGTTTGTGGGGTTCAAGTTTTGGCAGTGCCAATTCAGTTTGACCATCGACAGCCTGATAGATCGCGAGCAGATCATGGACCGCTTGCAAACAGCCTAAGCCATCGGACAAAGCATGATGTACCTGCATCAACACGACACAGCCCGGCACCTCCTGACAGGCTTCTGCGTCTGCTTGATAGACGTCGATTGACAAACCGCAGCGCTGGTAGAGGTTAATGTAATATTGATCGGGCCAGGCAGGAGGCTCTTCCTGAGTGAACCAGCGCACGCAGCGCGCCGATTCGGCCGAGTTTAAACGCCAATAGTCTCTCCCCCAGCGAGTCTCCAGCAGCGCACCGAGCAGCGGATGTCGGCTGATCCATCGATCAATGGCCAGATGAAAACGATCTCGATCTAGTCGGCTGCTTAACTCCAGTCGCACACAAATGACGCAAGGGTACGCGGGACTATCCTGCATCATCATCAGCTCTTCGAAAGCGCTGCAGCGCAAATACCCATCCAGCCGGTTCATGATTCGGCCTCCGGTAACGCAACCGGCTCAGGTGTGGAAGAGCTGGTAGGTTTCGTTGGCGTTGGTGCTGTGAATACCGGTGTTGCCAGGGTAGGTGTTGCCAGGGTAGGTGATGGCGCATCAGTCGCCAGCGCAGGCTTCAGCGTCTTCCAATAAAACAGATGGTGCAAAGGCGAGAGCAACATGGCCGGCGTCAACAAGATGTCGCTGGCTACGCCGACCATCAAAAGAGCAAACGTCAGCCAGGCAAAGCGAGCCACAGGCACAAAGGGACTCAGTGCAAAGATCAGCATGCCCAGCCCGCACACCAGGCCCGTCTGGATCATGGCACCTCCACAATTATTCAATGCCTCATTGACCGCTTCACTCTGTGTCAAACCTTGAGCCCTGAAAGCCCGAAAGTGTGAAATCAGATGCAATGTGTCGTCGACACATACTCCCATCATCACACTGGCCGTCAACACCGTACCGATTTCGACCTCTAAACCGAACCAGCCCATCAAACCAAACACGATGGCGGCTGGAGTGACATTGGGCAACATCGTTAGTAAGCCACCACTGATGCTACGGAACAGCAACGCCATCGAGGCTGCAATCATCAGGAACGCGGTCGAGAAACTAGCCAACAAGTCGGCTAAGAGCTGGCGCTGTGTCCGGTACAAAAACGGCACCCCGCCACTGATATCAATGGTCAGTTCCGAGAGTTTGGCGAGCTCACGGCCTGCTGGATACTCTGCTTGATACTCAGTTTGATACTCTGTGACCATGGCTTGCACATCGGCGAGTAGTTTTTCGTAGTCGGTGGTCACGGCGCCGGCGATGCGGCCGCTAATACGCCAGCACTCTTCGTTGTCATCGCTATACAACAATCTCATCTGCTGAATAGGCTCGTGCGACTCATGCGCCAGCTTACCGATCACGGCTCGTCTGGCCGTGTTGCGAAATCCGCCTCCCTCGGGCAGGCGCGGCATAAAGTTGATAACCGATAGCGTACTTTC
>JADLDX010000596.1 GCA_020846515.1 Pirellulaceae bacterium | reverse complement strand
GTTCTCACGCTCGGTCGACCAAATGGACGCAAATCAATTGGACAGCATGAAGCGTATCTATCTCGAAAGAGTAGATCCACTTTATCCAAAGCTGAAAGCTCAATTGATCGAGATCGATGCCGAGAAAAAGAACGTCGAATCGCGTATACCAGCCGTATCCATCATGAGTGAAATGGAGAAGCCGCGCGAAACGTTTGTACTGAAACGCGGCGCTTATGATCAGCCGGGTGATCAAGTTGCTGCCGATGTACCAGCCGCTCTGCCGCCTCTGGATGTCGCAGCGCCACGCAATCGTTTGGGCCTGGCGACTTGGCTGGTCGCCCCTGATCATCCGTTGACGGCGCGCGTGGCAGTGAATCGTTGGTGGCAACTGTTGTTCGGTCAGGGACTGGTGCGTACGACTGAAGATTTTGGTGTCACCGGCTCACCACCTTCCCATCCTGAGTTGCTCGACTACCTGGCCACGGAACTCATCGATTCGAAATGGAACGTCAAGCAACTGATCAAACGCATGGTCATGTCGGCAACTTATCGTCAAGATTCCCGACTAGACGCTAAACATCTCGAGCTCGATCCTGAGAACAGACTCTTGGCCCGCGGTGCTCGCTTTCGTCTGCCTGCGGAGATGATTCGCGACAATGCCTTGGCTATCTCCGGACTACTGTCCGATCGCATAGGGGGACCAAGCGTCAAGCCCTATCAGCCCGAGGGCCTGTGGGAAGATGTCACCGTTGAGCGCCGCGGTCGTTACGTGCTTGATCAGGGCGAAGATCTTTATCGCCGCAGTATGTACACATTCTGGAAACGCACTTGTCCACCACCCGCGATGATGTCATTTGACGCACCAAACCGCGAGGTTTGCCTGGCGCGTCGAGCGCGCACCAATACACCGTTGCAATCGTTGATCCTGATGAACGATCCGACTTACGTAGAAGCCGCACGCAAGTTGGCCGAACGTATGCTGCGTTCGGGCGGCGATAACATCGACCAACGAATCGTCAGCGGTTATCGCATGGCATTGTCACGAGACCCGCTAACGGCCGAGTTAGAAATCATGCGACAGTTGGTCGATCAGTTCCAGGATCGGTTCAAAGCAGCTCCGGAATCGGCCAGTCAATTGTTAGTCGTTGGTCAATCGCCCAGCGATGCCACGTTCGCGCCCACAGATCTGGCTACTTGGACCATGATCGCCAGCACACTACTGAATCTTGACGAAACGATAACCAGGAAATAGGCCATGCACCCCATCGAAGAACTATCGAAACAAGTCGTGCGACGCCACTTCTTTCGCGACTCCGTGGTCGGTGTGGCAGCCCTGAATGGATTGCTCAACGCCTCGGGCCACGCAGGGCTAGGTCGGGTGACGGCAGCGGAACCTGCCGGACCTGAATCACCGAACGCAGCCAGTGCGTCGGTCAAGCCACCGCATTTTGCACCCAAGGCGAAGCGAGTGATTTACTTGTTCCAGTCGGGTGGACCATCCCATTTGGAGATGCTCGATTATAAACCCCGATTGCCTGAGTTACACGGTCAAGAGTTGCCCGACAGTATTCGACAAGGCCAGCGTCTGACTGGCATGACTTCCGGGCAGAAGAGCTTTCCGGTCGTGGCACCCAAGTTCAAGTTCGAGCAGCATGGCAACTCGGGCACTTGGTTGAGCGAACTGTTGCCACACACGGGCCGGATCGTCGATCAACTGTGCCTGGTCAGATCGATGCATACGGAAGCCATTAATCACGACCCTGCGATTACCTTCCTCCAAACCGGATCACAACAACCCGGTCGTCCGTCGCTGGGAGCATGGATGAGTTACGGCTTGGGTACCGAGGCGGCCGAGTTACCGGCCTTTGTAGTGATGATTTCCCATGGCACCGGTCGCGATTCCAATCAAGGTCTGCTCGATCGTTTGTGGGGAGCGGGTTTTCTGCCCTCAAGTCATCAAGGAGTCAAACTGCGTAGTGGTGCTGACCCAGTACTGTATCTGAATGATCCGGCGGGCATCGATCGCGGCCTGCGACGCGACATGCTGGATGGTCTGGCAAAATTGAACGAAGTGCAACGTAGTGCTACGGGAGATCCCGAGATCCAAGCTCGGATCTCCCAATACGCGATGGCTTTTCGCATGCAAACTTCGGTGCCTGAACTGGTGAATATGTCCGACGAATCGGAGGCCACGTTGGATATGTATGGTCCCAACTCGCGCAAGCCCGGCACGTTTGCCGCCAACTGCCTGCTGGCGCGTCGCTTGGCCGAGCGAGGCGTACGATTTATTCAGCTGTATCATCGTGGCTGGGACAATCATGGCGGATTGGCCTCGAACATTCCCAAGCAATGCGATGATATCGACCAACCTCAAGCTGCCTTGATCCAAGACCTGCAACGTCGCGGGTTGCTGGACGATACGCTAGTCATTTGGGGTGGCGAGTTTGGTCGCACCGTCTATAGCCAAGGCAATTTACAAGCTGACTATGGTCGAGACCACCATGGACGTTGTTTCTCCATGTGGATGGCTGGTGGCGGTATTCGCCCTGGCACTGTTTATGGTGAGACCGATGACTACGGCTACAACATTGTGCGGGATCCGGTTCACGTGCATGATTTACATGCCACCGTTTTGCACTGCTTGGGCTTCGACCACGAACGCTTGACCTATCGCTATCAAGGCCGCGACTTCCGCTTGACCGATGTGCATGGCCGCGTAGTACGTGGCTTGCTGGCCTAAAGCTGTTAGCTGTTAGCTGTTAGCGTTTAGCCTTAAGAAAAAGCAAAAATTGCTGGCCACACGACGGATGTTTTCTTCTGTATAGTTGGTGGAAGCATGCAAGCCCCTGCACGCCCCGATTTAGTTCGAGCATTTCCATTGAGCGAGGCCATTGATATCCACGATGCGCATTACACACTTCCTATTGATCTGCTGTCTGTGTTTAAGCAGCCAGGCCATATTGACTCAGTCAGCTCAGGGCCAGTCGGCCAGTAGCAACTTGCCGTTTTACAAAGACAAGTTCGACTT
>JADLDX010000595.1 GCA_020846515.1 Pirellulaceae bacterium | reverse complement strand
TCGGCCAAATTCTCGATTTTGTCGACCGGCACGATCAGCGACTCATCCATTCCGAAATCCTTCAGCATCGGCCTTACGAGCGGGACAACGTGCTTCACGTAGACCTGCTTGGAATATTCGCTCTGCTGAGCGGCGAGACCCTCCCTCAACTTTGCATTCTCTGCCTTGAGCGCCGCGACGTCCTTCTCAAGAGCATCAATGCGCAATTTAAGGGCCGCAGTATCATCGGCAGCGAAGACGCCGCCCGCTGTCCACAAGACAATCAAGATGAGGAATTGCTTCATAGGTTTTGCCCAACACCCCAGGTCAGAGACGGCAGCGGAGCCGACGTTCTCTGCAGGCTGGTTGGGTCGCTTGAATTCATTGGATTCCAGCAGCACGGAGATAATTTGAGAGTCGAGGGACCATCTCTTCGTCCGAACTCCAAACCTCGGCCGACAATATGTCGAACAGGGCTTCTTTGGAGCGAATGAAGTCCAACGCTTCCGACCAATCCGCCGGCGGCCTTACCCCAGGAAAGAGCGAAAGCGCCGTCCGAAAAATATCCGCGGTCTTCGGCATCGCAATGGCCTCGTAGCTCTCGGACGCAGCTTCGCACGATAGTCCATTCTCGAAAAAATACTGGAAGCCGCCATTGCCGATGATGCCGCTCGCTGCCCATATCGCGGACGCATGGCGCTCTTCGACGCGGAGTGCAGCGTCGCCACCTGCCGTCTTCTTTTCTTCAGCTCGGCAGACAACGCCGTTTACGAATTCAAAGTCGCTTGTCGTCATCACGTCTCCTAGCCCAACAACCCAAGCTCAGCGACCCGCACCACGAGACGCCACGATCGCAGCCGCTTCACTCATGCTGGGTTCGCTGCAGCGACTGGTGGTTCGGTTCGTTCTTCCAGGCGCGGGCCAACTGGGCACATGCCAAGCCACACGCAATCGCTCCCAAAACATGCCACATCCCGTGCGCCTGAATGATAGACGTAGGATCGCACCACCATCCACCCGGACGATCTCCAATCTGGAGCACTACAGATACGCCAAAGAGGAACAACGACACTAATGTCTGCGCCCATCGACCCGTGCGTACCGACACCACTGCCATGCCGACACCGGCCACCGCGGCTGCGATGCCAGTAACAAGCGAGAGATCGAACGGCTTCCAACCCGCGATGCGGACATTGCGATAGACCGTCACAATGACCGCCAGGATAGGAATCAAAACACAAAAAGCTGCGTGGAAACGGCGGTAGATGGCAGCGATGCGTGGGAATACGGCGCCGAGCCCAAGAACAATAAGCACTCCATAAATCCAGTACATCGCGCCAACGTCCAGGTGCCGCAACGTTCTCGAAGCTGAGGCATGGTAGAGAAAACTCCCGATCCCTACGGCAATGAGCGCTACGCCGGCGTGAACCAATACCGGCGCTCCCCTGCGAAACAGAAGCACAGATCCGACCAGCACGAACGCAAGATTCGTCCAGGTATTGAAGGGCTCTCGGACTAATCGGGACAGTGCCGCATCCGAGTGCACAACTCGACCCACCGCCAACGCCATTGGATCCAGCGCCTCTCCCTGACGTGGCGGTGACTCGGGCGCAGGCCATGATGCAAGGTTGTCCACGGCGAGCAGGACAAGGACCAGCATTCCCGCAACAACTGCGGTCAGCACAACAGATCTTTGGACGTCGCTACGCACTGAACAACGCTTTTTAGTCAGCAATGCCGCCCAGCGGCATTCGCTGAACTGTTCGTATCGGAGAATTGAATTTCGTCTCTGGCCTCACAGAACTCATTGGGTTCACGAAATCCACGTGTATCGAGATTTCAATAGATATACTTTCCACGGCGTCCAAAGGAACCAACCTTCTTCGCCGTATCCTTCATGCGACGTCAGCACGTAGTCCGACCTAGATCTGAATATCAAAGGAGCCGGGGAAAACACTTCTTTCACATCGAAACGCCATCCCGCGCCGGCTTGTGCTCGAACTTGCTTTTCTAACGCCGCGCCCGCTGTCCAATATGTCGCGAACCAGAGGAGAAGATAGAGTGCCACTAGAAGCCAGATGTTGCGCCAGTGCATTTTCATCTTTTCCCGAACGACCTTGGTCAGCGACGTGCACCTATGCCCGTTCGCTGGACCGGTCTGTTACCCTTCGTCACGGCTGTCCAGTTAAGGGCTGATCTATTTTTCGCATCGCCTTATTTACCAAAGAGAAAAGGCGCAATGGGGTTGTCTTCGAGTTGGCAAGAGAAGGCGCATTTCGTGCATTTTCGGCCCGAGGATGAAAAATGCACCGACGGTTTTCGCGCAGATCATGGCAGGGTTGGACGCAACGGAGCTGTCGCGAACTGCAGCGCGCCATCCCATGCCACGGGTGTCCAAAACGCTCATGGTCTACGACCACTTCGCGGCGATGGTGTTCGCTCAGCTGACATATAGGGAGAGTTTGAGGGGAATCGAGACATGCCTGAGTGCGCGCCCATCGTTGACATATCATATGGGCATCCGGGGTCGAGTAACCCGAACCAATCTGGCGTACGCCAACGAACATCGCGACTGGCGAGTTTTCTCCGAGGTTGCGGCAGTCTTGATGCGACGCGCCCAACGATTGTCTGCCGAGATTCCGGCACCACTTGGACTGGAGGCCGACTTGTTCGCCTTGGATGCGACAGTGATCGAACTGAGTATGGCCTTGTTTCCGTGGGCCCGATGGAAACAATCATTGGCTTCGGTCAAACTCAACGTGTTGCTCGACCTGCGGGGCGATATCCCTGTCTTTGCCAGCCTGCACGAGGGAAAAAAGCACGAGGTGGCGTCGCTTGATGACATCCCAGTACACCCAGGCAGCTACTACGTAATGGACCGCGGCTATCTGGATTTTGCCCGCCTGTATCGGTTGCATCAAGACGGTGCATTCTTCGTTACCCGACTCAAATCGAACACCTGCTTCTATGTCACCGAAAGTCGCCCAGTGGACGAGTCCACCGGCCTGCGCTCCGACCAGACGATCAAGCTCAACTCCGTGGTCGGTCGACGAGACTACCCAGAGAAGCTCCGCCGCATTCGCTTCATCGATCCGGAAACCGCCAAAACGCTGGTCTTCGTGACAAACCAATTCGATCTGGAGGCGCTGCTTATTGCTCAAATTTATCGGCGACGCTGGGCAATCGAACTGTTCTTTCGATGGATCAAGCAGCACCTTCGGCTCCGCGGATTTTATAGCACATCGGCCAATGGAGTCCGTGTGCAAATATGGACGGCAGTTTGCGCCTACCTTCTCGTGACCATCGCCAAACGGCGTTTGAATCTGCGAAACAGCCTTTGGGAGATTCTGCAGGTCGTCAGCATCGCCTCCATGGAGCAAATACCTATTGCAGAGCTTCTTACGAAACTTGATACAAGCATCGAATATGTTGACTCGTGTAAGCAGTTGGAAATCAACTACTCATAACTGGACAGCCGTG
>JADLDX010000594.1 GCA_020846515.1 Pirellulaceae bacterium | reverse complement strand
GGTAATAAAGTGATGATCACACCGGCCACCACTGAACCTAAGAGTACTTGCAGCGGCAGATTGCCTTGTAGGAAGTGCAGCCAAGAAAAATCTTCGGCTCGCGTTTGATACTCTTGAACCTTCGCTTGCAACTGAGCCACATCGTCCGCCGCCGGTGGCAAGACTCCATCACCAGCGCGAATGATGTAAGCCACCACAATCCCAATCAGTAACGCAAACGTCGTGACCACTTCAAAGTAAATCAGCGCCTTGGCACCGATCTGACCCACGCGTTTGAGATCGCCCATCGATGCGATGCCCAGCGTGACCGTCACGAAGATCAACGGCCCGACGAAGATCTTGAGTATCTCCACAAACACCTTGGCCAGCGGCTCAAGCTTCACGGCTTGTTCGGGTACCAGCCATCCGAGTATCACGCCGGTAACGACGGCCAAGAGGACCCAGAAGGTGAGGTGTTTGTAGGCTGTTTTCATCTTGCGGTATCCAACGTGGCCGGTCCCGTCTTTAATTGGGGCTGAGCGCAAAAGCCACAAACGCATCGCCGGCTTTGGTGCCTAGTTTGCCAGCTCCACCGGCGGCGATGACCACGTATTGTTTACCACCCACGGAATAGGTCGACGGTGTAGCATAACCACCAGCTGGCAACTTGTGTTCCCACAGGACCTTACCCGTCGACTTATCAAAGGCGCGAATGCGTTCGTCGCGCGTGCCAGCGATAAACACCAAGCCGCCCGCCGTGACGATCGCGCCACCAAAGCTATCGGTGCCCGTTTGTGGTACGCCGCGTTTGGTCAGCTCTTCGTATTCACCCAACACGGTTCGCCATACGAACTCGCCGGTCGATAGATCGATAGCGTTCAGCAATCCCCAGGGCGGTGCGATAGCTGGGTAACCTTCTTGATCACGGAACTGGATGTAACCGGCATGTTCATAGCGATAAGCTGCGCCGGCGGCGGCCGGTCGCAACTGGACAATGTTGGGTAAGTTCGTTGAGTTCAAATACAAGATCTTGGTTTCAGGATCGAACGCTGCGCCGCTCCAGTTCGAACCGCCGTGAAAGCCGGGTATGACGACCGAGCCTTCCAGACTGGGCGGCAGGAAGGCCGGTCCGCTGCGCAGTGTTCGCAGTTTATCGAGAACGAACTGGCGGTTGGCCGGCGCGATGTTGGTGATGTTGGTTTCATCAAAATGTTGGGCCGCCACGGGCGGTGGTTTGACAGGAATGGGTTGAGTTGGTGATGGTTGTTCGCCCTCGACCGCATCGGTCCGCACCGCTTGCTCTTTCACCTCAAACAGCGGCTCGCCCGTCTCGAGATTGAGCACAAACACGTAGCCCGTCTTCGTCACTTGCGCGGCGGCCGGTATCGTCCGACCATCGCGAACGATGGACACCACGTTGGGATAGACCGGAATGTCATGGTCCCACAGGTCGTGATGTAGCGTCTGAAAGTGCCAGCGTCGTTTGCCAGTTCGCGCATCGACGGCTACCACGCAATTGGCGAACAAGTTGTTACCCGCGCGATCGCCACCAAAAAAATCAAAGGCTGCTGATCCAGTGCCAAACAGCACCAGACCGCGCTCGACATCGACGCTGATGCCACCCCACGCATTGGCGCCACCGCGATTGTCCGTGCTGCCCGCAGCCCAGGTGTCGTGACCGAACTCACCGGCTTGCGGCACTGTGCGAAAGCTCCAGCGCTGCTGACCAGTCCGTACATCAAAAGCGCGGACATCACCTGGCGCGGCGATGCCTGGCCCTTCACCGACGGAGAAACCGAGTATGACCAGATCGTCGTAGATGGCCGGCGCTGACGTGGGGCCATAAGGCATTGTGCCGATCTTTCGCTCCAAGTCCTCGCGCAGGTCTTTCACACCCGCAGTGCCAAATTTTGGATCGAGTTTGCCGGTGGCGGCATCGATCGAGAACAAGCGACCATCGGAGGTGCCATGCAGAATTCGCCGCGCGCCGCCCGCCTGGCCATCGCTCCAATACGCGGCGCCGCGATTGACACCGCCCGATGACAACGGGCCCGCATGCGGGCCGGCCGATAGCGGATCAAATCGCCAGCGAACCATACCGGTAGCGGCATCTAGGGCCAACACGATTCGTTCGGCAGTGGTGATGAACATCGTGCCATCGATGATGATCGGCGTGCATTCAATCGTCTTGCCCCGACCATCCTTGACCTCGCCGGTGTGAAACGTCCAAGCCACCTTTAGCTGATCGACATTTTCGCGGTTGATTTGCGTCAGCGTCGAATAACGCTGACATCCGCGATCGCCGCCGACCGAAATCCAGTCCTGGGCATGACCGACAGCCAGTGGCAGCAGAATCAACAGACCGGCCAATTTGGAAATTGCTTGACGCATAACAAGGGCATCTCTTCGGAGGTGGTAGGAGGTGGGATAGTACAGTGGGGCCCTGGCACTCTTTGTAGCCCCGGCACTCCGTGACGGGGCTTTACCGGGGGTTCGTTTACACACCGAGTCGCGGAGCGATTCGGCCACAAAGTATTCGGCTACGACGGCTTATGGTATCAGCGCGACCGGCTTCTCAACTCGCCCCAGCTTTCGACAGCCCGGGCCAATACCTTGGCGACTCAAGTCGGCATCCATGGCCTCAGCTAGTTTAACCAGTCGTTCCACGATAGCAGGATGTTGGTCGTAGACGTTCTTGGATTCGCTGATGTCGTCATTTAATTGGTAGAGTTCTTTCTTGGCCAGATGCAACTTCCAGTCACCTTGACGAATCGCTTCTAATTCTAAACCGCGAAAGTAATGGAACACATCGCGTGGACCAGTTTCCGTTGCGCCCTGGAGAGCTGGCCACACATTCATACCATCCAGTTTTCGATCTTCAGGTAGCGCAGCGCCCGCTAGGTTTGTCAACGTGGGCAGTATGTCCATCATCGTCGTAATAGCTTTGGTCTGGGTACCCGCTGGCACCTTGCCGGGCCACCAGGCGATCGTCGGCACGCGGATGCCGCCTTCGTAGGTTTGGCCCTTGGCACCACGCAGCGGTTTGTTGTTCGCCCCCTGCCCTGTTGGTCCGCCATTGTCGGACGTAAAAATCACTAACGTGCGTTTATCCAAACCGGATTGCCGCAAATAGTCGAGAATGCGCCCCACCTCGCGATCGACCTCTTGAACCCAATCCCCAAACAATCCGCCTTGCGATTTACCGACGAACTCAGCGCTTGGATAATGCGGAAAGTGGACAGCCGAATGCGGCAGGTAAACGAAAAAAGGTTCCTCTGCATGACTCTGCATGAACTCAATTGCTTTATCGGTATAGCGTTTGGTCAACTGCGCTTGTTCAACGGCCGTCACGCGCGCGATGACCTTTTCGTTCTCCAACCAGGGTAGCGGCGGTTGGCTCTGACCGCGCAGCCCTGAACCATCCTTGATTTCAGGGGCCGTCTGATTGCGATTGGCAGGGCGTTTGGGAAGCGGCTTACCCAGGCTGCTCTTGGAACCATCTTCGGCGGTGCCCATGTCGTTGGAATAGGGTAAGCCATAGTAATAGTCAAAGCCTTGGCGCGTCGGTAAGAACGCGGGTTGATCCCCCAAGTGCCATTTGCCAATGCACGCTGTGGCATAGCCCGCACTCTTCAAAACTTCGGCAATGGTGACTTCGTCGGGGCTCAGGCCAACGGCGGAAGCAGGAAACAACACATGCGCGATCGGCAAGGCACGCTTGGGATAACAACCGGTCATCAACGCGGCGCGGGAAGGCGAGCAGACCGGTGCCCCGTAGTGACTGGTCAGTTTGCGACCTTCTTTGGCCATCCGATCTAAATTAGGTGTCGTTACCTTGGTCGCCCCGAACGGCACAATGTCTCCGTAACCCAAGTCGTCGATGTTGATGAACACAAAGTTGGGTTTGGGGTCTGCCGCGTTACTCGAGGAAATGGCTGGTGGACAGAAGGCGCAGACCAGTAGCCCCAAGGTTCCTTGAGCTAGGCAGCTGCTTGAGAAAACCAAACGTCTTAAGGCAGTTATCAAGCGCGCGAGAATCATAGTCATCCCCTAATAGCAGCGAAAGCTGGAAGCGTCTGGTGGTGGTAACAATCAAAGCGATCTTGTCCAATTTGGACCACGGATTTCACGGATGGCACTGATGAAGACCAATATCCTTGTCATCCGTGTTATGAGGCCATAGTCAAAAACTATACTAACTCTGGCTAACACTCACCGGTTAAGTGACGTTGACAATGGCTTTGATCACACGGCTGTTTGGGTCTAGCCAGCTGGGAAAAACATCGATCATGTCGGCAAAGTTTGCATGATGAGTAATCCAAGGGACGGTATCAATCTGCGCCGCTTCGATCAGTTCAATAATGCGGCTGAAGTCGCGCGATAGCGCATTGCGACTGGCCAGCAGCGTCAGCTCGCGCCGGTGCATAATGGGGGCGTGCGGGAAAGTCACGTTCTGCTGGGTGATGCCGACATAGACAACGCGTCCACGAATCGCCGCGTAGGCCAGCGCGTCACCCATACTGTGATGACTCCCGGTCGCATCGACGACCACATCCGCCAATTGACCAGAGGTCATCCGCGACAGTTCGCCCAGCGAAGCCTCGCGGTTGGCAACATCCAGCTGAATCGTATCGGGCACGCGCATCTGCTCACGCACAAACTCCAGGCGAACGGGATTGGTGTCCATGACGATGGTGCGCGCGCCGCTGAGTCTCGCAAACTCGATGACCGATAGACCGATTGGGCCAGCACCGATGACCAGCACATTTTCTTGCGACGTGGGTGCGGCGCGATCGATGGCATGACAGCCGATGGCCAGCGTCTCGACCAGGGCCAACTGCTCGAACGACAGACGGCGCGAGACGTGCAGCTTTCGCGCGGGTAGCAGCATGCGCTCGGTCAGGCCGCCATCGCACATTACTCCCAACGTTTTATGGCTCTCGCAGCAGTTGGTATGTCCGCGCCGGCAGGCATAACAGTGTTGGCAATTAATATACGGCTCGACCGCGCAGTGATCACCGACGGCCACGTTGGTGACGGCTGAGCCCACTTTTAAAACTTCAACGCCCAGTTCGTGGCCAGGTATGCGCGGATAACTGAAAAATGGCATCTTGCCCAGGTAGCCGCCATAGTCGGTGCCGCAAATGCCAATGCGATGGATGCGCACTAGCGCCTGATCGGCCGCCGGTTCGGCCGGTTCTGCAATATCGCACTGCCGAAACTTCTCGGGTGCGTCCAGTGAGATGGCTTTCATGAAATGAATCTTCTGAGGAGATGTGTGATGCGGATGGTCCGAAGACGATGGACCATAGACTATGCGCGATGGATTATGGCGGTCCCGATCGAAATGATTGGGCCGTGCAGGCCACCAGTAGTTTCAATTGTTTTCAGGCAAGCCTTCTTTATGTCCCACGTTATGGACCGGCTCCAGGATCTGGAGAACATCTTTGAGGAGGCTACGATCGATCGGCAGCGCGGCCCACGTCGCCCACTTGCGAATATTGTTGGGATTAGCGCTGCCAGCTACGGTAGTCGCAATTTCTTCGTTCATCAAACAGAATTGCAAAGCCAATTGTGCGATATCCACGCCCTGCTTTTGACAGAAATCCGCCGCAGCCCGCGCGGCGGCTTGCACCTCCGGTGGATCGCGGAACCAAACGGGCAGCGACGAGTTGGTCAGCAGTCGAGCGCTGAAGGGGCCAGCATTCATGACACCCACGCCACGCTTGAGCAACAGCGGCAGGGTCTCGTCGGCGAATCGCGTGTTCTGCAAGGTGTACTGGTTGTAACTGAGCACGCAGTCCAGTTCGGTTTGACCCAAGATCGTGTGGAAGATCTTTTGCGGATAACCGCTGATACCCACATACCGGACCTTGCCCGCCGCCTGTGCCTGCCGCAGCGCGGGCAGGGTTTCGTCCACGATTTGCTGAAGCGGCACGAATTCGATGTCGTGGCACAGCACGATATCCAAGTGTCCACAGCCCAAGCGGTGTAGCGACACGTCGATGCTCTCAGCCACGCGTCGCGCCGAAAAATCAAAATGATGGACGTCGTAACGGCCGAGCTTGGTGCAAATGTTATAGCTGTCGCGCGGGACATCGCGGAGCGCCATACCCAGTAGGACTTCGCTCATACCCCGACCATAAAACGGCGAAGTATCGATAAAATTCATACCCAATTCCAGCGCCACGCGGATGGAAGCAAACACTTCGTCCAGCGTCACCTGGCGGAACTCAGCCCCCAGCGAAGAAGCGCCGAAGCTGAGAATGGGAAAATCCAGTTCGGTCCGTCCCAAATGTCGACGTTGCATGTCACTATTCCTCACAGATTCGGTTTCGTTTTTTATTGCCACTATGGTGACGCAAAACCCAATCTGGTGAAAGGTGACTAACTGGTTGGGAGGCCAAAGGATTGATTCTGTACCCACTGTCGACATACTCGCCAGAGCTCAATGCCCGGACGGAGCGCCGCATTGCAGCGCAATAGGTTCCTCGTATGGTATAATCGACACGAGTTTCCATTGTCATTTGCTTGGTAAAGACGTGATCCAATGCCAGAGAACATCCTGGACGTTGCCAAACGCGCGGACTTGTTTTTTATGGAAAAGTCGCCAATCCACGAGACGATGCATCGGCTGCGCAAAGTTATGGCCGACATGGATATGCGTTTTGCTATTGCGGGTGCCATGGCGGCCAATGCTCACGGGCATCGCCGAACGACTGCCGACGTCGACATTCTGATCCGCGGGGAAGACCTTAAGCGTTTCAAGGAGCGTTGGATAGGACTTGGTTGGGTCGACATCTTCGAAGGCTCGAAGAATTTTCGTGACGCAGTTACCAACGTCAAGATAGATGCTTTGTTGGTGGGTCAGTATCCTGGAGACGGCCTGCCCAAGCCAGTGGCTTTTCCTCCGCCAGAAACCGCATCGCAAGTTAATGAAGATGGCTTGCCGTTCATCACCCTGCCTACCTTGCTCGAATTAAAAATGGCCAGCGGCATGACCGCAGCTCATCGCATTCAGGACTTGGCTGATGCAATTCAGTTGATTCGTGTCAATCGGCTGCCACAGTCGTTCGCAGAACAATTGAATCCGTATGTGCGCGAAAAGTTTCTCGAACTGTGGCCAGCGGCACAAGTCGATGAAGAGTATTGAGGAGCAAAAAGGGGTCAGGTCTATTTTTTCCCTCATATTCCTTGGACTGGAAAAGAGGGACGAGGAAAATAGACCTGACCCCTTTTTCAGACGCCGTAGAATCGGCAGGCGTTCTCGCCGAAGATTTTGCGTTCTACATCGTCACCCAAGGGTTTAATGTAGTCGGCGACCAGGCGATAAGTCTCTTCATAGCTGCCCGAGAGCAAGGCCACGGGCCAATCGGAACCAAACATCAAACGTTCCGGCGTGAATGCATGCAGAATCACATCCAAATACGGTACAAAGTCGGCCGGTTTCCAATGCCGATGCTTGGCTTCGGTAATCATACCGGAGAGTTTGCACATCACATGGCTATGGCTGGCCAGATCGCGGATTTCAGATGCCCAGGGTTCGAGCACGGCGTCTTTGATGAACGGTTTGGCTATATGGTCGAGCACGAAGGGCTGGTCGGGAAAGTTCTCAGCCAGACGGATGGCGGCGGGCAACTGACGTGGATAAACCAGAATGTCATACGTTAGGTCGAACTGCGACAACGCACGAATGCCGTCTTGAAACTGATGGCCTAGCATGAAATTGTCATCGATCTCATCCTGGACGACGTGCCGCACGCCGACGAGTTTAACGTTCTGGGTGAACTCTTCCAGTTGGCGTTCCAGTTGCGGGCTGCGCAGGTCCACCCAGCCGACCACGCCGCGAATGAACGCGTCTTGCTCAGCCAATTCCAACAGCCATCTGGTCTCCTCCAGAGTTTGACGCGCCTGCACGGCAATGCAGCCATCCAAATCACATCTCTTCAGCTCTGCCGACAAATCTGTTGGTAGATAGTCCGCCGCCAGCGGCGATCCCGGCTCAATCCACGCGTACTCGGCCGGGTCGTATCGCCAGAAATGTTGATGGGCATCAAGGCGCATAGTGGACACTCATGGGTTTAAGGGCCAATCATTCTTTCAGAATCGACTCGATGCGCTCCGCCAAGCGTGGCAAGTAGGATTGGTAACGCTCACCAAATTGATTGTCACGCGTAGCCATGCCCTTCAGGCCATCGCCTACCTCGGCTTTAGTCGGCGTTGCCCAATCCAGGCTGTTCAGGGCCAGGACGGCGACAAACAAATTATGACGGTCCGCGTTGGACAAGTCGACCAGTGCACTGATGGCCGACATGCGGTCATTCTTCTCACCGTACCGTGCTACCGTCTCGGCGGCTAGTGTACGCACGTAAGGCGAAGGGTCGATGAGCATGCCGCGTGCCGCTTTGACAATCTCCGCTCGCGGTATTAAATCACCTTCGTGGCTTTGGCAGGCCGCGCGAGTCTACGCAGATCGTTTGGATTGCCGGGCACTGGGATCAACCGGGAGAAACGCAAGAGTCAG